>NZ_JAJCPX010000035.1:0-33688 GCF_020563125.1 Longicatena sp. 210702-DFI.1.196
CTCATCGCTAAAGCTCTACGGAACCCCCAGACTATCTGGGGGTTTTCTCATACAAAAAAGTCATTCACCTTTTATGAATGACCCTTTCCCTTGATTATTTTTATTTCATTTCAAAAAATCGCCGATTCTGTTCTACTTCTCGACTCTTAGGCTTATACACTCCGGCCAATTCGTTATATTGAACCGCTCGATCCTTATCCCCTAAACGCCACCAGCAGACACACAATTGAATGGCTGGTATATACCCATAACAATCTTCACGAATAAAAGCACCACTGGTTTCATTCATCGGTACTTTCATAGCACATTCATACCAAAAGATAGCCTCTTTATACTTCGCTCTATCCATAAAATGCTTTGCGATATCGCAACATAACTCGGCATGTGGTACTTCATATTGTAAAGAGCATAAAAAACTTTCTAATGCCTTTTCTTCTTTATGCAAGGCATAGTAACAATATCCCAGCATCTCACAGGCATCAATTTTATTTTCTATCCAGCCGCTATCTTCTTTTAAGAACTTTTTGAATGCTTTAACGGCATCTTTATAGCGCTTATGATAGTATAGCTCTCTGGCATAATAAAACTGTTCCCGCGGATTTAACTTTTTTCCTTTATCCAACATAGCTTCAAAGATGCGCAAATTGCGATTGGCATCACTCACATGCACCTTGCGATGACAGATTCCGATATCGGTATAAAGCAGTCTGCCTGTTAAGGGAATCACTTCATGAATTTCCCCTTCCCATAAATGCAATTCTTCCCGTTTTACCATACGTTCCCGATAATACGAAAAAGAAGGATTTCCATCTTCATCAAACGCCGTATGATATTTCATCATAACGATGGAAACTTTTTTATCTAGTTCTTTTTTTAGTTTCTGTATCTTCTCAATATCCTCATCTTCTACCACATCATCCGCATCCAGCCACATACAATACTCCATACTCGCCTTGGAAAAAGAAAAGTTACGAGCCTTGCTGAAATCATCACACCATGAAAAATCATATAACTTATCCGTATACTTCTTTGCGACTTGCTTTGTCTTATCCGCACTTCCCGTATCGACGATGATGATTTCATCCGCAAATTTCTTTACACAGTCTAAACATCTTGCCAATACATCTTCTTCATTTTTTACGATCATACATACACTGATGCTTATCAACGATATTCATCCCCTCTCTCTTAAAGAAAAGGATAGTTTCCCATCCTTTCACTGTGCATTAGTTATAGACATAATAAGAACTAACGTATCTGATAAATAATCAAATATGCATTTACGGTATGATGATTGCTACAAGATTCTATCGTATTGTGGCAGTCTGATACCAAACGAATGCTATTGTTCGGATGCAATTCTAACATGACACAGCCTCTTACAAATTGGTTTTCGCATACTAATGGCATGCGGGATTCTTCTAACAATTCTTCATTATTAATTTCTAAAGCAAACGCATCGCCATCACATACCGAAGAACTGATTAAAACACCATATTCCGCGATATACGTGCCTTCCTGTTGTGCAATCAGACTTGTATAATCATTTGAAATCGTAAAGCCATCACTGACATTGCCGCAATCAAACACCAAAGCATCTTGAGGACATAGTGATTTTGGTGTAAATGATGTTAGCGATGCGGATGCATAATGGATGATAGGTGCACTTTCTCCGGCAGGTCCGGTGTTTCCTTGCGGTCCCATAGGCCCTGTTGCACCAGTAACACCGGTTGCGCCGGTATTTCCCATAACTCCTTGTATACCTTGTGGTCCGGTAGGCCCAGTAGGCCCCTGAATACCTGGCACTCCTTGTGGACCGGTTACTCCTTGCGGACCTCGAATGCCTTGTAAGCCTTCTCTGCCTTGTTGTCCTTGTAATCCTCTGGGACCCTGTGGACCTCTTGGTCCTCTTGGACCCATGGGACCTGTTGGCCCCATACCTGGCTGAGGGCACCATGCCTCTTGGTTTCGATAATCTTCCATTGGATGAAAATCATCATAAGCACAATTGCCATCCGGATAATCATAATTACCGTTATAGCCAAAATCCGTCTCATTTCCTCTATCATCACAGTTACCATAATCGAAACGGTTTTCATCATTTGGATGATGCTCATAGCCGTAGTCGTTTCCATATCTGTTCTGGTACATAACATTCCCCTTTCCCTTGTACGCTTATCACGTTCAATCCACTATATGCAGGTATCGGGTTAGTTGTGCCGATGAAATCGCACAGTTCATGATATATGACCAGAACAAAGAGAATTCAACTTGGCTACTTCATAACCATGGCGCAAAATACGTTCAAAATCATCTTTCTTTACCCGCTCTAAGGTCGTCTTATAAGAACTTACGCGTAATACATCACTTTCCTTTAGCGATGCATGAAGCAATTCTTGTTTACGGGCAAAAGATATATCACAATGACGCAGCATATCATTCGTTTGACTGCCTATTTGTAAGAAAAGTCCTTGTTTATTTTGCTCCATAAAATCTATTACTTCCTGCTTACGGAGGAGCTGGCTTTGTGTCATACTGATTGCTAATAATCGTTTTAGATTACTGAATGAGTATCCAATGGTCCGCATCTTGTGCTCCAGCTTATCCATAGATGCATTACTGACAATAAGATAATTAATATCTGGACACAGCTTATTTTGCCCTTGAAAGGAAAAAAGCGGGTCTAAGCCCATATTATCATAAACACCGCCATCCCATAGATGCAGGGTTTCATCTCTTACCCGAACAATCATAGAGCCTGTAACATCACTCCATACATACGCTTTTGTCTTTAATGTATATGGTCCGATGAAAACAGGAAAACCGGCACTTGCACAAATCGCATGACTAAGAGGAAAGCGCGGGCGTTGCACAAAGCTATATAGTGAGCCCATTCGCTTTGCGGATATGCGAAAATCTTTTCCCGTTTCATAAGCAGTTGTATTGATGGTCCATAAAGGAAGTGTCGGGATATCTTGTAAACAGGCCGTGATCTTCCATCGTTTTTCCATGACATGCGCTAACAGATTTGCTTTTTTATTCCAATAATAAGGGGATACAATAAGCCTGCATAAAGCCGTCCATTGAATATCTTTTGTGATAATATCACGTTTCATAGCCGGAAGAACTTTTGATAAAAATGTTACATCGGATGGCCATTGATTATCATTGTTCGCAAAAATCAGACCTACTGCAATACTTGCCCCGGATACACTTGAAATATGGTGAATCTTTTTCAGCAAACCTTGCTCAGCAAGCCATTTTAAGACTCCTAAATGAAAGATGGCAGCACGCATACCGCCACCAGATAATGCCAACCCTATTTTCATATTCTGTTTCAACATGATATAGCCCCCTTTATAGTCTATGCCTAGGATTTTGCCAATATGAAAGGACATGGACCATATCGTACATGCTTTACGATGCGCTGATGAAGCATAGAAAAAAGAGGTGTAACCTCATCGACTTGTCAATCTTGTCTATTTCGTTACATCCTCTTCCATGCATTTGCAAATATCCTTATCCTTGCTCTTTAGGAAATAGTGCCTGACGCACATAACGCTGAGCCTCTTCTAAATCATCATTTCTTACATAAAGCTTATATGCTATGCTCATATCATAAGAAGAGCCTTTTATGACTTCTTCCGTATACTCATCATGAACCTTCGTCGTTTTAACGGTGTATTCTATACCATGTAATGCTAACGTACGAGTTACTTTATCCAAGTTTTCTTTCGTATACGTTATAAATACTTCACTGCGATTAAATACATGTAACATCTTCTTCATCTCCCTTTTCTTATCCTTACTATAGTGCTGCAAGTGGATTTGGTTACATAGAAAATCACCTTATGCGTTTCAAAGTATGCTACTTGATCTTTTTTTCTTGTTTGCTGTTATGACAAGTACCTACTAAGATTGTAAACGTCTGTTTATCTTCAGCAATCAAAAAGACATCATTCATAAAGATATTCACTTTCCCATAATTTTTTTCGCTTATCTTCAAAATGCCTGTTATCCTATTTTTATTATAACGGTTATTTCCATAAAATGTCAGTAAAACATGATAGAATATAAAGCTTTAAATAATACTATGGTATTAAGATGAAAGAGGCTGTAATAGTTGTTTGATGCATAACCGTTTGATGATGAATTCCTTTATTCGTATTCTATATAATACATAAACCAATTGATGATATATACATGCAAAAGTATTCTTTGGAAGCGAACTCGGCTGTTTTTTTTCGCATACATATATAAAAATACGATGATTGACTTGCTTTGATCGTAGCATTTTCCTATTGTGCTTTCTATCCTATGCCGATAGAAAAAAGTGATAGATTGCTCCATCACTTATGTATTAGATTACGGCTTCAAACTGCGGCTTGATTTTTTTCTTTGTGATAAAGAAAGAAATGACTAATAACAAATAGGTGATATCAAAATTTGACGGTGATACCAGCTTAATGAAGACACACGCTAAGATTGTTGCGGCATCGACACGCATATAAAAGCTGCCAAATTGATAACGACGAATGATTCTGCGTTTGATCTTAAAGTTTTGAAAAGCGATAGCCCCGGCAATACAAGCAACGATTGCGTCAATTGCATAATTGGCCAGGTAATCTTTTGTCAACAGATTCTTTAAGAAGAATAAGACCATCGCAATCGCAAATACCATCCAAATACTGCCAAT
Source organism: Longicatena sp. 210702-DFI.1.196 (assembly GCF_020563125.1). Classification (NCBI taxonomy): domain Bacteria; kingdom Bacillati; phylum Bacillota; class Erysipelotrichia; order Erysipelotrichales; family Erysipelotrichaceae; genus Longicatena; species Longicatena sp. 210702-DFI.1.196. Next base: position 4,697 of record NZ_JAJCPX010000035.1, read on the forward strand.
CTGCAGTTTCTCATAATCCTGATTGCGTAATTTCTTTTTCATTTCTTTATACACAGGACCTTTGGAATACTTCGCCACATAGTCTTTCAAATCGCGAGAAATCACAAGTTGTGGCTTTTTCTGTGCCTTCATGCCTTCCATACATTGTTCTAAAGCAATATTGGCAATGATACTTTTATCCAAGTCACTCTTTTTCGTATCCTCTAACAGATAATCATACAACCGATAAAAGGCTTTCTGATAATCTTCATCTAATTTCTTTACTAGATATAAATTATCAATATGCAGTTGTTTTCTTGCCTTTCCATCCGCCATTAGTTCTCTTGTACCTCAATGCTTTCACTATCGGTAATATGTAAATTGGTATTATAGAATGTAGTTAATGCTTTTACCATATAGTAAGAATCTTTAATACCGGCTGTTTCATAAGATGAATGCATTGCCAACTGAGGTAAACCGATATCTACGGTATGCATAGATACTTTCTGACTGGATAAGTTACCTAACGTACTTCCACCGGCTGCATCACTGCGATTAGCAAAGTATTGTACTGGTACTTCGGCTTTTTCACAAATACCGCCAAAGACCGCAGAACTGATAGCATCTGTCGTATATTTCTGATTTGCGCTGAATTTTACAACGATTCCTTTATTCATGTATGTACAATTGGTAGCATCTGTTTTTTCCGGATGATTTGGATGTACCGCATGCGCATTATCACAAGAAACCATGAAGCTTTTTGCGACTGCTCGATAGTAATCTTCCTTTGTGAATCCCATGTTGTCATTTATACGCTGTAACACATCGTATAAGAAGGTTGAACATGCACCTTGTTTTGTCCCTGAGCCGACTTCTTCGTTGTCGAAACAAGCAAATACATTTACCGCATGAGTATTCCCTTTACTTTCTAATAATGCTTTTAAAGATGTAATGGCACACTGTAAGTCATCCAGTTTAGGGGATGAAATGAATTCTTCTTTTGCACCCCAGATAGATGGTGCCATACGATTATACAAATACAAGTCACAACCGAAGATGTTTTCTCTGGTAGTGCCTAAAGCATCGGCAATTAATTCATAATAATCATTTTCTGCACATTCTCCTGCGGAAAATAATGGCAATAGATCTACTTGATTATTGTATTTCATACCATTGTTTACATCGCGGTTCATATGGATTGCCACATTAGGAATTAATACGAGATCTTTATCGAAGCTAAGCAGCTTACTGACAAAGGTATTGCCTTCTTTTACTAAGACACGTCCGGCAATGGATAATGGACGATCCATCCATGTTGCACATAACATACCGCCATAGCCTTCTGTATTCAGTTGTACATATCCGCCTTTTCCTTTTAATTCCGCAACTTCTTTCACTTTGAAAGTAGGTGAATCGGAATGTGAGGAAGTTACTTGGAAATGATAATCATCTAAATCATTTCCTATCGCAAAAGCAATCAAACTGGAACCATTGCGTGTTGTAAAATATTTACCACCGCGCTTTAATTCCCAGCTTTCACACTCTCTTAATTCTTCATAACCAGCATTTTTTAACATTGCAGCCATTTCCGCAACAGCATGGAAACAGCTTGGACTTTTTTGAATGAAATCTAACACTTGTTTTGCAGTTTCTTTATACATATATAAGCCTCCTAAATTACTCGTTTGTATTATAGCATTTTTCCATGTACAAGCCAAACAAAAAGGCAAGACTCCTTAAGAATCTCACCTACTTTGTTTTTATTTTGTGCTAGCTTTTTCGTTTTTCTTAATCAAAGGCAGAATCATACCTAATGCAGTCAGAACGATTGGTGTCACTACGTTTAAGAACATAGTGAATAAATCATCTGAATACATACCCATGATACAGCAAGCTGCTGTGACAAAGAAGCACCAGAAGCCCATTACCAGCGCAACCGGCTGATTCTTCGTGAAACGATATTCCGGATGGAATTTATCTCTAGCTTTACGCAATGCGATATAAGCCGCAAATACCCACAGATAACGCAAAGGCATCGTTACAGAGTTCAGCTTGTTTAACTGTGCCAATACACCGGCTGCCCCTGAACCACCAATGATCTGAATCAGGATGATCGCACCTGATAGTGCAACAACCATCCAAATACCATTGATGTAAGCACCAAATTTGTTCTGTTTCAACAGTTTAGTTGGAATGAACTGACGTGCATCTTCGTTATCCAACAGCATACGCAATGGTGCATCAATGCTGACAACCAACGTAGAGAACTGACCGATTGCATTACAAGCCGCATAGATGATCATCAAAAGATTACCTACATGATAGTATTCACCCAGCTTCTGGAAGGCCCAGTAAGAACCATTGGATACATAAGAGTTAAAGCTTTCTGTAGAACCATTGATCAAAGCAGGATCAAACATCATGCCCATTGCAATTGTTCCCAGAATTGCACATACCATAACCATGATTGCCAATGCAATCATACCTTTTGGGAAGCCCTTTGCAGGATCTTTTACCTTGTTTACGTATGGTGAAATCTTCTCACATCCACCAACAGCAAATACCAGAATGGATAGTGATGTAAAGTAATTTACATTGAACTGTGGAATGATGTTATCCCAACTGAAATCCATGCTTAAGTAACCACCGTTTGGATTGATGATAGGTGCCGCAAACATCATGACGATGTAAAGAATTGACATAACGAACATACTTGTTCCTGCCAATGTTGCTAATTTCTTCAATGGATTTAAACCACGGCTGGCAACCCAGCAGAAGAATAAGAATACACCTAATGTTGCTAACTGCACACCGATCGTAGGGAAGGTATCGTATGTAGAACCATCTTGGAAGACCATCCAGCTTAACGCTTTCAAGCCGCCACTGCCCTTACTTGCGATGTAAGTGATGTGGCATGCCCAATAAGTCCAACCTGCATAATAAGCAAATTTAGGACCGATTGTTTCGTGAATCCATGAAGAAACACCGCCACCTGAGTTTTTAAATGCGGAACCAAGTTCACCAACCATCAATGCATAAGGCACGAAGTATAAAGCGAACATCAGAACCCAGCTGAATATAACCTGAATACCGTTGAAATAAACGAAACCATTTAATACGTTTCCGAATCCCCAAACAGTAGAGAATGCCATGAAGGCAAGGTTATACCAGAGAATTTTCTTTGAACTTTCCATTGTAACCTCCTTAAACTCAACGTTCCAATAATAGCATAAATCAAAACTGAACGCTACAAAAATTTAGCTTTATACTTACATTTCGTATATTTTGTCTATCGCATGAAAACATGAATTGCTAACTATTGGAATATCATTTTTAGATAATTACGCAAAAAAAAGGAACCTCATCAAAAAGGTTCCAAATATGCTAAGCAATCGTTAATTAAATATCCATGTATTTCTGTGCAGCTGTCACAATCGCCATTTTGAATACTTCTTCGGCATTACAGCCACGAGATAAGTCATTGATAGGTGCATTTAATCCCTGCAGGATTGGTCCGATAGCTTCCCATCCGCCTAAACGCGCCGCAATCTTGTAGCCGATGTTACCGGCATCAATATTGGGGAAGATAAACGTATTGATCTTACCAGCCACCTTAGAATCAGGTGCTTTTAATTTTGCTACTTCTGGTGCTACGGCACAGTCAAACTGAATCTCACCTTCTACCCCGAAGTCTAATGGCATACGTTTTAAACGTGTTGCAGCCTCTTTTACTTTATCCACACTGCTGCCCTTTGCTGAACCTAAGGTAGAATATGATAACAAGCCAACACTTGGTTCAATACCAAACTGGCGAACCGTATGGGCTGTCTGTAAAGTGATTTCCACCAGGTCATCTGCACTTGGATCAATATTGATAGAGCAGTCACCCATAACCAACTGTTCTTTATCTTTTAATAAAATGAAACAACTTGATACGATAGAGTTTCCCGGTCTTGTTTTTACCAGTTGTAGTGCAGGACGCACTGTATCCGCTGTTGAATAGGTAGCACCACCTAACAAACCATCTGCACAGCCTAATTTTACATACATAGTACCGAAAAAGTTTGTTTTCAAACAAGCTTCACGTGCCTGTGCTTCATCTAATTTACCTTTACGTAATTCAACAACTTTGGTAACCATCATATCCATATTCTTATATTCTCTAGGATCCAGCATTTCAATGCCTTCCAGATCATATCCCAAAGATGCGGCAGCACCTGTAATTTCAGCACGGTTTCCTAACAGTACAGGCACCAGGATGTTTTCCTTATGTAAACGAACAGCAGCTTCCAGAATACGTGCATCTGAACCTTCTGTAAAGACGATACGTGTTCCTTTACCCTTAATTTTTTCAATCAATGTGTCAATCATGAAAATATCCTCTCTTTCTTATTTTCTTGCTTTACCATTTTTTATTATACACCGCTTGTTTGCATAAAAAAAGGATTTTTTCACAAATGATTATTTTCACAAAGAAAGATACTGCTATTTGTCAAAACGGTTATATAAAAGGATGGAAAAAGGGATACGTCTTTTGATACGTTCCCTTCTTTCATCTATTATCCTAAAATGCCAAAATAAGTTAATGCAATTGCTGCGATCATGATACCGAAAATCAATCTTACCGCTTCCTTGCCATTGGTTTTCTTCAAACGCCAATAACAGAATAGCGTAACTAATACCGGTAAGAAACAAGGCATGATCTTGTCAATGAGTTCCTGAACGACAATCTTGCCATCACCACTGGCAAATTCTAAAGGGACACTTAATTTAACGGTTGTGGAAACCAAGCAACCGGCTACACAAAGACCTAAAACGGTAGCAGCACCGGAGATGCGTTTAATGACTTCATCACCCGAACCGGAGTTAATGATATCCATGCCTTTGGTATAACCGATACGGAAACCAAACCATTTCACTCCCTGATTGATAACATTGAAAACGACAAAGGTGAAGATTGCGCCAAAGATATTTCCGGTAACCGCCATAGTTGCGCCGATACTTGCGCAAATTGGCCACAAGGTAAACCAGAATAAGCCATCACCTAAACCGGCAATCGGTCCCATCAAACCTGTTTTAATGGAAGTGATGCTGTCTTTTTCCGCTTCTGGTGTATTTACCTCCAAAGCGGCGATAAGGCCAAACAATAATGGAGCTAGGGTTGCATGTGTATTAAAGAATTCCAAATGCCGTTTGATTGCTCGTTCTCGTTCCTCAAGTGGTGCATCCTTATATAACCGTTTTAAAACTGGTGTTAAGGTAAACAAACAGCCATCCGCTTGTTGGCGTTCATAATTCCATCCCCATTGGAAGGTCAGATGATTGATAAACATTTCACGATAGACCTTATTGGTCATTTCAAATTTTTCACTCATTATAAATCAATGCCTCCTTCCAGCTCCATCGCTGTATCACGTTCTAATTTTTTACGTTGTACATAATTGTAATCGTGAATACCGGCAAATACGATGCCAATTAAAGAAACTCCTAATACCGGAAGACCTAAGTATGCGGCAAAGACAAAACCAGCCACCAGATACATCCACATATCTTTTTTCAACATCATTGTCAGCAACATACTAATACCTACAGCAGGAATGATACCGCTGGCAACATTTAAGCCATTAATGATAAATTCAGGCAACCATTCGATGAAATCAGATAATACGGTATTGCCAATATAAACAGCGATAAAACATGGAATCGCACGTGCTAAGAATAACAGAACACCACTATACAAATGCCAGCGATTCGCTTTGTTGAAGTCACCCGTCGCAGCATCAATTTCCGCGCGGTGAATATGAACGGATAAATAAGTTTGTAACAAGACAATCAGCTGCAGAATCAAGGTTGCTGCCGGAACGGCAAAGGCAACACCGGCTGCCACACCGCCGCCACTGGTAATACCCACAGTAACACCGACAATAGCTCCACCGGTGATATCGGGAGGTGTATAAGCTCCGACAGAATTTACACCCAGCCACATCAATTCCAAAGTACCGCCGATAATCAACCCCTGTGTAAGATCCCCCAGAATTAAACCGGTGATGGTTCCGGCTAACAGCGGTTTACGAATCTGCAGCTGCATACCTCCATCATCGAGTGAACAAAGACCAGCCCATAGGGCCACAAGCAATGCTTTCACTAACATAATCTTTTTCTCCTTTTCTTATTTGGTTTTTGTTAAGACATCTTTCATGTTTAATAATTCATCTCTTGGTACCATTTGTATTTGTACATCGATTCCCATTTCCACAAGTTTCTCAAACGCTTCCCTTTCCTTTGTCGTAACGGAAACAGCCTTGGCGATTTTAATTCGATCATTTTCGAAACGCATACCACCTACATTCAATACCGGAAAATTGACACCTCCTCTCGCCAAACGGTATGCATCAATCGAATTCGTTAAGATCAGCATCGTACGACGATGAATCGGATTCTTCTTATACACCTCAATAAAGGCATCTACACCAAAGACTTTTACCTTCACATTCGCAGGTGCCGTCATCGATATTACGGATTGTTGCATCTTATCTAATAAAATCTCATCATTAATGATCAATACCTGTTCAATCGAATAGTTGTTGATCCAAGTCGTCGCTATTTGACCATGAATCAATCGATCATCAATTCTCACTAACTCGATAGCCATTTACATTTCTCCTCTCTTATTCATGATGCGTAAGGATGAAGCCAAGATTTCTTTACTATCCTCAATCAGCTCACACACCTTCATCGCTGTTGTATTGCGGCGGTTCACAAGTTCCACCAGAATCGCTAAGTTATAGCCGGTCATAACCGTGATATCTTCTTCATCCATCATTAAGCGAACAGCTACATTGTTTGGCGTTCCACATAATAAATCTGTGAATATCAATACCTCATCACATTGTTGATGCAAACTTTCATACGCACGCTTCATCTGCTGACGTGCTTCTTCATTGTTCATCTGCGGTGTTATGGACACACATAGCAGATGGTCACAGGGACCAATGATCATCTCCAGGCTGTCTTTAGCGCCCAGACAATACTGCCCATGACTTGCCAGCAGAATACCCACTTTATTCTCCATGTTCTTCCACGTCCTTTCACTTTTTTATTAGCAAATCGCATGCCAAAATTGAAAAAAGGCTTATTTATCAGCCTTTTCCTCTCTATGATACACATGAATACAGTGATGACATCAAATGGATACATGCGCATTCTCATCTGTATCATCTAAAATGATCTGCATAAGATAGTAACACTCTTCCTGATTGATGGTAATGTGAAAACTCGAACGAATTGCCTCCAATTGCTCAGTTACGATTGTATACAGCTTTGAATGTTCCTTTACTTGTACCATTGTTTCTTCGTTTTGCTCAAAATGATATTCATCAAATAACAAACGTTCGATCATGCAAGACATATGAACGATCAAGCGTGTTAATGTTCGATTATTTAACGTCTTCTGTAATTCTTTTTCAACCCCTTCGATAAACTTCATCAACAATGGATAAAGTTTTTTAGAATTCAAGTACATCAGATATTTATCAATCGATTCAAATGCTACATCGACAAAGACATCACGCTCAAAACTTTTAACTACATCACTTTTATGAAGGACATCAATATCACCGATGATTTCAAATAAACGCTGCACCCCATCACTCATTAAGATATCTTCCATTGAAATAAAGGGATATTCATGAAGTCCTGGATCTACATTGCCGATCATACACAACACTTCTTTATTTTTGGAAGTTTCTTCTATCATACTGCGAATCTTTATCAAAGAATCATTACTCAGCGCAAGAATATCAATTGAAAAGATACCTTCCTGCTCTAACAAATCTTTTAAATATTTCTCTAAATAATGTGCCGTACCATCACCGGAATAACATATCGTATAAATGATCTTTTCACTACTTTGCGCAATATGGTTGTGAATATGATGTTCCAAGGTTGCATCCAGCTTTTGATTCATCCGCATGACATCCTGTAAAATATTACTCAGGGTATATTGCATAAAGACGGCTTTTCTTGCTGCATCAAGCAATAACAGAGTGTTGATTGTTGGGATGACAACTACATGATAAGATGTTTTCTGACGCAGCGTTTCTTCTAGGGAAGTAAGGGAACCCATATCGACAAATAATAAAATTTCATTCCCTTTTGGTTCCTGTTTGATCTTAAGAATCAGCTCATCCATAATTTGATTTACATTTTTAGTCAAAGGCATATCCATCGGAATCAGATAATGGATTGATAATAATTCATTGACCACATCGGCAATATTACTTGCCAGACTTGTCCCATGAGCAACAACAAACATACTAATACCACAGCTTTGTAAGGTATTCGTTGTAAAGGTATTTAAGATACATGCTAAGGTATGCAGTTCCTGTGCAGGAATGCGCAAATGAAAATGTTGTTCAATCGCACGAATGAGACTGCGGGCATCTTCCATGGTCGCCACATCATAATCCTTCAGATCCTCTTCATGAGAAAAGGCATCCAGACGATTCTCGCGGATATTTTTTAAATAAAAGGCAAGTGCTGCGCTTTGACTGCGGCCAATAAGCACATTCATATTATATAATACCCATTCATGAATAAAAGCCATAATTTCACGGATTTCGGTATCTATGATAAAGGATGGCAATTGATCATGTTCCAATGAACGGGCTATCTTTTCTACATACTCCTCAAAGGAAGTCTGAATATCTGATTTCGTTACATCTAATTGTGGCGGCGCAAATAAGGCCGTGTCATCTTCTTCAACCATAATTACATCATATGGCTCTACGATATACGTATCTTGTACCAACACCTTTTCAATCTCTCTTCGCTGTTCGATATCCAAATCACTCATACCATCTTTAACCTGATAAGATAAAGCATAGTTATGAATACGTATTTCATTGGTTATTTCCTTATTTTGTTGATCACGCATTTCAAGATAACTGCGGGCAATTGCCAGTTTTATATCATTCTTTAATTGCCCGATATTGCCCTTGGGCTGATAAAGCAGTAAAGTTGCCATTGTATCCTTATCTATCACGATCGGACAACCGATAGCAGATGCTTCTAATGAAAACAAATACAAGATCATTTGTTTACGTTCATTAAAAGATTTCTCTTTCAAACTTGGTATTTTTATGACCATCGGAATTCTTCGTAAAAAGGTGGTTAATAAATGATTATCCGGATCTTCAGTAGTTGCTAAAACTAAGGTTACTTTTGCCTCATGCTCACTGTTAGCTTCTCCCAGCATACGATACTTTTTCTTATCGATGAAATAAAACAGCATCTCTTGTCCTTCGGGTGGTAGACGATGCACTTCATCTAAAAACAGCATACCGCCATCCGCTCGTTTTAATAAGCCTTCCTTTGTTGCATCGGCTCCGGTATATGCCCCTTTGACACTGCCAAATAGCTGTGAAAGTAACAATTCTGCATTGTTGGCATAGTCGGCACAGTTAAATACGACAAACTGACTATCAGCAGTAAAAATGCCCTCTTTTTTTCCAAAGGTGAAGATTTTCTCGGCAAACAAACTTTTTCCGACGCCACTTTCACCCAACAGCATCGTATGCAAAGCTCCTCCCGGATACAATATTCCTGCCTTTGCCGAAAGAATCGCATTCTTTAGGCTGGCATTATATCCGATTAACGCAGTAAAGGGATCTTCATAATCTCTTACCTCATGAAGATCACCTAATAATTCATTCAAATTGGAACAGGTTGTTTGTGCTGACAGCGTCTTATGCGTTACTCGCATAAAATGTTCCTGTGAATAAAACCGATACATCTTATTACCGCAAATCTTGATAACCTTGCCTTCTTGAAATAGCTTATTCACATCTACATTCACATTATTGCGTAACAGATGCAATTTCTCAGCAATTTCATAGACACTGATCCCCTGTACGCCTTGTTTTAAATCGGTGAGCGTGTGTGTTTGACAATAAGCATTGATTACTTGCATAATACTATCCTTGCGCATATTCACACCTCCTGTGTATGTGTATTATACATTATTTTACTAAATTTGTGATGGTATGGTAAGCGAGATGAGCATAGTCTACACAGGAAACTTTTGGTAATTTCTCACACATTGCGCATGTTTCTAATGACACAACACCATCAAATTTTATCTTTTTTAATGTTTTCGCAAAACGTTTCCAATCAATTGTTCCCATTCCACATAACAAATGCTGATCTAGGGCGGCATAATTATCATGAACATGCAAAACCTCAACATAGGAGCCTAACACTTCGGCCATATAAGAAGGATCTATGCCATTCACATTGGCATGACCGGTGTCCAGGCAAGCCACAAATACATCACGGGAAAGTTCTTGCAGATATGCCAGGAGTTCTTCTGCGGTGCGAAAAATGGTATCAACAGGCGTGTGTGTGATAGGATGATAGGCAAACATATTTTCTAAGGCGATCTTTACATGATGCTTTCTTGCCAATTCCTCATACTCCCGATACATTGCTAAATTATATTCCTTAGCATACGCATGTGCTTCTACACTGCCATAATGTAGCAGTTTGCGTGGATGCATCACCATATAGTTACATCCTAACAGCTCAGCAACCGCAAAGCCGCGCATCGTCATTTTCTTTAAAAAGGCCTCTTGCTTCTTTTCTTCTGGTGTAGCTGCTACATCAATGCGTCGATGGTACAACGGGGCATGCATCTGGTGAATACGTATACCAACTTCATCAGCGACGGCTTTTAATTGTTTTGCGTAAGCGACATAATCCTCTTGATCATAGATAGAGCCTTCATAGGCATGCATATCATAACTATAATCAACGGCATCAAAGCCGATTTCCTTATATATCCGTAACACATCTGTTTCACTATAATGATGAGCCAGTTCTTCTGTTGTCATTCCATAGTACATATCCTTTCCTTCCTTTCATGATTTTACAATACACTTTGATACAGTTGCCTCATCGCAGGAAGCTTCCTGTATTTTCTGTTCATTCCTTTGTAAGAGTAGTTTTAATACCTGTGTCTGTAAGATGGTAAAACCAATACCGATCAATATCGAAATGCCGCCATAGGAAGCAAAGCCTAATAAGATAACACCAATATTGATATAGCGCATCGTTATGGCAACATCCAGTTTTTCATAACGTTTATGTAAGACAAGTGCTAAGACATCAAACCCCACGGTGCTAGAACCGGCACTGATACATAAATAATATCCTATTCCTACCAGTATGGCCGCTAAGATAATTGCAGGTAATACTGGTATGGACAGGCTATAACCGATTGCGTGAAAACTGCTGAACATGACCATATAACAGATACTGCTAAGCAATGACTTCATCAAAAATGCTTTTCCCAGGAAATACAGACAAATCCCCAACAGCACTACCGTAACACAATTGGTTATGACACTGATATCCACTGGAAGAAACGCATGCAGAATCATGGAAAAGGAGGTCACTCCGCCATTTACCACATGGCGAGGTACCGTGATAAATGCATAAGCCGATGTAATACATATATTTCCAATTACGATACGCAAAATTTCCCTCGTAACAAACACCTCCACCTTTTTTGTAGCAATTTCCATGCCAATACACGAACAAGGTATTTCTAAAAGCGCTTACTTACGTTATAATACATACAGGTGATGTATATGAAAATGAAACAGGAAATGCGTCCTACACTAAAACAAAAACAAGTCTTAACCATGAAACAGCAGCAGGATCTTAAGATCCTGTCCTTTTCCAGCAGTGAATTACAGACATATATTGAAGAACAGGTAGAAAGCAATCCCTTATTGGAACAGGATATCCAATATGAAACCGGCTATATCCAAAAGTGTGAGCGCAATTTTGAACTTATGATGAATTATGTCATTCAAGAACAAACACTCAGTGAGGTATTGCAGGAACAAATTCATCAATATAATAAACCACTTTTTGTTGATTTAGCCGTATTTCTTGCGGATCTATTGGATGATAACGGCTATCTGCCCTATTCCAATAAAGCTATTCAGCGATATTTCCCACAATATAGCTATGATGATATTGAAGAAACAATCAATATTTTACAAAGTTTTGAACCAAGTGGTGTAGGAGCCAGAAATCTTCAGGAATGTCTTTTAATACAACTGGCAAACCTTGCTCATCCCTATGCGAAACTGGCCATTCTTTTGGTGAATGAATATTTAAGTGAACTTGCTCAACATAATTTAACGATTTTGGCCAAAAAGCTAGACGTAGCTATCTTTGATATTCAAGAGGCCTTAAAACTAATCCAAAGCCTTCATCCAAAACCAGGATCGATGTATGCTGCTACTGCGGTATATTTGAATCCGGATGTTTATGTCGCCTGTGAAGATGGAGAAATCACGATTGAATTATTCCGTAACACCTATGGACTGCGTATGAATATGGAAGACTTTCCTGCTCATTATGAAGAAATGAAAGACTATTTGAAGCAAGAAAAGAAAAAAGCCGAAAGTTTATTAAATGGTATAAAAAAACGCAGTGACACACTGCTGCACTTAACAAAAGCCATTGTGGCACATCAACTGCCTTTTTTCACAGAAGGAAAACCGTTACAGCCGTTAACCATGAAAACCATTGCGGATGCCTTATCTATGCATGAATCAACCATCAGTCGTTGTGTAGCCAGTAAATCCATGATCTTTCAAAATCAGACCATTCCGTTAAAATACTTCTTTGTTCATTCCTTATCAAATGACAGCGTAAAAGAAGTACAGGAACGCTTGAAAGAACTCATACGAAACGAAGATCACAAGAAACCCTACAGCGATCAAAAACTATGCGATATCTTACTTCATGAAGGCTATACGATCTCACGAAGAACCATCGCCAAATATCGGGATGAATTTAAAATTCCATCAGCTGCGAAACGAAAATCTTATGAATCCTAAATTTCGATAATTTTTTTCTTGTAAAATACTACATACTATCCTATAATCAGCATGTAAGCAGAGTAGAGATTGAAGCGTTAAGTATCCGCGAACGGGGAGTTGTCGTCGGGGCGAAAAGAGTTTCTCTTGCGATTCCAGTCTTGCATCCCGCTGTTGCATAAGAAAAAAGGAGATACCTCTTTTTCCGTATGCATCACAGGAAAAGGAGGTATTTTTATATGAACTTTGCGAAAGAAATTATGCAGTTGCCAATATTAATCAAAGAAAGCAGTAAAGAGATGAAGAAAGTGAAATCCATTTGCGGATGTGCGATGCTGACAACGTTAAATGTAGTAGCAGGCACCTTCTTTATTCCTCTTTCACCAACTTTACGTATTGGCTTCTCAAGTATATTTGCCGGTGTTTCCGGTATGATCTATGGGCCTGTGTTAACCGGCTTTGCCGGCATCATTGCCGATACCTTAAAATACATTGCCCGTCCGGATGGCCCGTATTTTCCCGGCTTTGCCTTGAATGAATTTTTAATCGGCATGATCTATGGCTGCTTTTTCTACAAGAAAGAATTATCGTTTCTCCGTGTTTTAGCCGCTCGATTGTGTATTACCGTCTTCATTAATCTTTTCTTAACTTCGTTATGGTTAAATATACTGTATCAAAGCCAGCTTTTTACCCTGTTGCGTATTTTCAAAAATGTAATCATGTTCCCTATCGATGTTGCCCTGTTATACTTTGCTTTAAAAGCAACAAAACGTATCCCTACGTGAGGATACGTTTTTTTATGACTATATGTCATCACGTTGCTTATAAACAGTTTAAAAAGCCTTTCAAAACCTTAAGTCGTTTATAAACTAAAGGAACCCCAAAAGGTGGATAACTACGATAAGGGGTTCAGTATAAAGATATTTACGTTTTACTTTACTATAGAGCACAGCTGCGTGGCCCGCTTTTACCGCCAACACGGATGATTTCCGCTTTCGGTGTGGTTTGTTTTACTTTAACAATGGCACCGGAATTTTCTCTTCCGATATATAAATCCAGATGACTTCCATAAATAGCTCCACCGCGATCTAATACGATTGCATAATAAGGTTTATCTGGTGAAATACCACTGCCGCTAAGTCCATGATTGCTAATCTTAATGATGGAGCATAAAGGAATACTTGGATCAGCTGCTATGATGTAATACTTCCCATATCGAATGCCTCTTTGCCAGCTGCCATCCGGCATCATAACACCCATATCGGCATCCAAAGTAACGCCAAGTGAAGTTCCTCCACGTCCATCTTCACCACCACAGCCATAACAGTCAACACCATAGGTTGTTGTCATAGGAGTAAAGGTTCTCGCCTCACGTTTTGCCTGTTCTTGTTGCTTTTTGCGAATGCGTTGATTCATTTTCACACTGTAATTTTTTATCGCTTTCTGTGTACGAAGGCTTCCTTTAACATCTCGGTTTTGTAACAGTGTGCTGAATCTTTGTGATACACTTGCATCATTTGCCATGAGCGAAAGTGCGGATACGTCCTCGGTGATATTCATCATTTCAGTTGTATGAAGTGCAGGCATCTGCGCTGCATCTGTTTTATTAATCGTTGTTATGTTCGCAGTGCTTAGCGTCTGTGTTGATGTCGATTTACTCCCGCTTGCACACCCATATAAAGCGAAAACACTGATGAATAAAGCGAATTTTATTCGTTTTGAGTTCATTGATGTTCCTCCTTTTGTACGAAACAAGCAATAGTCTAGCATACTTTTTTCAACTTGTCCAATTTTTTTGCTTTTTAACATGTGTTATTACCTATTTTTCCCTTAATTTATAACTTTATACCGAGAATTTTTCTGTCGAAATTTAGTTTTATGCCCTAAATATCGTCCCACTATCAAAATATGTATGTTGCAAAGCTTTATAATATGCGTAAAATCACTTGTGAATTTCGTTTTATTTTCACATATAAAAGTGTTTTTTATCTTTTGTTTCATTTTCTGAAATCGGTATCACTCCCCTGTTTATCAGATATTCTGAAATTATCCGGCAATTGTGAAAAAGCAAAGAAAAACACCTGTAAATTACTGGGAATTTCTCCTCGTTTTACAGGTGTCATCAACAAATTCTTCAAATCACAAAGCCCAATTCGCGCCTTTATAATTTTTTCTCAAACATAAGTTTTGTGCGTTTATGCAAATTTAAACCATAAACAATTTCATGATCGACAATTTCAAAACATTTTTTATCTGCATATTTTTCAGGTGTATGAGCATCCAGTCCATAGACTACATCCACAGGATACTGTTCTGCTACTTTCCAGAACGCACGATATGGATAAGTATAACGCCATTCCTCACCAATCTGGCGTTTACCATATTTCAATCCATTTAGGTTTATCTCAATAGGAATGTTGGCATCACAGGCACTTTGACAAATGATGCGTGCTGCTTCCTCACATGCAGGTGTCCACTGTGGCTTACTGAACATAAATAAGTCAGGATGTGCGATAATATCCGGAAGTCCTTTTTCACACGCTTTACGGATAAGATTTGCATAGCGCAATACATCCTCATCCGTATTCGCTTCATAAAATTCCGGTTCATACAAGGCCGGACCATGCTGTCCGATAATCATATAGTCAAAGCGATCGCGATATTCCAACAATTCTAGCAACTGATCTTCAAAATACTCAAACTCTAAGCCAATGCGTATTTCAATTTCCTTTTCATATTTCTTCTGCAACGCTTTTACACTGGCGATATAGCCTTCCAATGCTTCCTTATCCATACGCTCTCCCGGTGTATGAACACCTGCATATGGCGCATGATCACTAAAGCCCATAACTTGAAAACCGTTGGCAATGGCTGCTTTTACATATTCTTCATCTTCTCCAATGGCATGCTCGCAGCGTTTTGTATGACTGTGATAATTAAAGTTCTGCATAGTTGATCTCCTCATCCTTATATAATATGATGTTTCCCTTATAACTCTTCTTCATAAGTAAAGCCTAATCCCTGTACTTCATTTGTATCTGTCACAATTACAAAAGCTTCTGCATCAATGTGACTGATCATATGCTGTAACTCCGGCAGCTGTTTTTTCGTTACAACAACCATTAAGACCGGTTTTCGCTCATTTGAATATCCGCCATTGGCTTCAAGAATGGTCGTGCCTCTTTCCAAACGCTCATGAACCTTATTCATGATCTCTTTATACTTTTCGGAAATTATCATAACGTTTTTAGCATCATGTCCACCTATCAACATGGTTTTATTGATCATAAAGCTGCTGACCCAAACAGATAAAATACCTGTCAATGCTGCCTGCAAGCCATATACCGCAGCCCCCAGTAAGACAGTCAATGCATCAATAATTAATACCAGAGATGGTAAAGGGATATGCGTGTATTTATTTATGATCAGTGGTGGAATGTCCATACCACCGGTGCTTGCGCCGGTACGGAAAACACAACCGACCCCAATCCCCATCAAAGCACCTCCATAAATAGTCGCCAAATATTTATCCATAATAAAAGTATCTGCCGGTATATAATGCGCTGCTAAAAATGATAACAGTGATAAGAATAATGGATAACAGATGGTACTTAAAATGGTCTTCATTGCAAATTTCTTTCCTAATATGAAAGAACCTGCCACGAACAAAACAACGGTTAATACATTTATCACAATTTCCGGTGTAACATGAATTAATGGCTCTAAGGCAATCGCCACACCAGCTAAACCTCCGGTCAATACATTATTGGGCAATATGAACCAGGCAACACCGATTGCCAACGTAATATTACCTGCTAAAATCCAAGCCAGATCCCGCAGCGTTTCTTTTGTATTCAGCTGCACAATGACCACCTCATTTCATAACGTTAATATTATACCATTCTTTTTTTTCTTCGTCTTCTAAAACCTAAGCACATTCATAATATTTACAAGCCATAAGAAAAGCATGAAACCTATGTTCATGCTCAATGAAATAATTCTTGTAGGAAAGAGCGCGGTTGTACTTTTGGCATACAGACACTTTGGGCAACCAATTCACCTGTGATGGTCGTCCCTTTCCCATCTCCTTCTATGATATGCAGATGGTTCTTTTCCCATTTGGCATGTACGTTATCAGACACCTCAAACATATCTAGATTATCTAATACCATTAAAATATAAGATTCTTCATGTACACCGCTCACCAATTCGGTATATGCATCTTGCATCTTTTCCTTTAACGGATATGTTTTTTGTGTTGTACTGTCAAAATGAATTTCATACTGCAAGGATGTCTTACTGCTACAAGTCATGATCGTCATAAGCACTGCCAGCCAAATACCTCCAATTACCATATATTTCTTCATACATTCACCTCATAGCTGAAGTATGCTCTATCTATCTTGTTTTAAACATAGCCGCTCACAATTTTATCCAAGTTCTCCATCACAAATACTGAAATGGAACATACACATGCAAAAGAATCATACTTAAATATGCTATAAATTATATAAACTAACAATAAATATACAAATTAGTGGTATAAAAGAGGGGATTCGGGCTCAGCTTATTAAATGACGATACATACTAAAAAAGCCTTCTAACTAAAAAGATATTTACGCTCAACCACCATAAAGATACTATTCTCGATAAATTGTATCATCGTTTTCCTTATAATATATTAAAGAAAACAGCCAACAAGTAAGACAATCACACTCTTATTCGATAAAACGATTCGTTAATAAAGACAAAACACTGGTATTTTAACAGGAATGTGTTAAAATACTCTAGGAAATTTCACGTTTCCCTTAAACTAGTCATGTAAGACACGGAGGTAAACTATGAAGTATGATTTGCTGATTATCGGGGCAGGGCCCGGCGGGATTTTTTCGGCTTATGAAGCAATGAAATTAAACCCTGAATTAAAGATCGGTCTATTTGAATCAGGCACATCTTTGGAAAAACGTAAATGTCCAATCGATGGTGATAAGATCAAATCCTGTGTAAATTGCAAATCTTGCAGTATCATGAATGGATTTGGCGGTGCCGGCGCTTTTTCTGATGGTAAATATAATATCACGAACCAATTCGGCGGAACACTTTACGAATATATCGGCAGAAATAAAGCCATAGAGTTGATGGAGTATGTGGATAAAATTAATGTTGAAAATGGTGGTAAAGGTACAAAGCTTTATTCTACCGGCAACACACATTTAAAAAAGGTATGTATGCAGAACGATTTACATTTGCTAGAGGCAAGTGTTCGTCATCTTGGTACCGATGTAAATTACATTGTACTGGAACACCTGTATCATCAATTAAAAGATCAAATCGACATTCATTTTAATACCCATATCGATAAGGTAGAAAAAGTAGAGGATGGTTATCGTATATGGAGCGGTGAACATAGCTTTACCGGAACCAATTGCATTATCTCTACTGGTCGTAGCGGCAGTAAGTGGATGGAAGCTATTTGTGATTCTTTGCATATTCGCACGAAAAGTAATCGCGTGGATATCGGTGTTCGTGTAGAGCTTCCTTATCGTATCTTCTCTGATCTGACAGATGAGCTTTATGAAAGTAAGATTGTTTACCGAAGTGAAAAATATCAAGATAAAGTACGTACGTTTTGTATGAATCCACGTGGTGTAGTCGTAAGTGAGAACACCAATGGCATCATTACCGTAAATGGTCATAGCTATGAAGATCCAAAACGTTATACCGAAAACACCAATTTCGCGCTTCTTGTCAGCAACCATTTTACGGAACCATTTAAAAACAGTAATGAATATGGCGAAAGCATTGCCCGTTTATCGAATATGTTAGGTGGCGGTGTCATTGTTCAGCGCTTCGGTGATTTGATTCGAGGACAACGTAGTACCGAAGGACGTATAGCAGAAAGCTTTGTCACACCGACGTTATCCGCAACTCCCGGCGATTTAAGTCTGGTAATTCCAAAACGTCAGCTGGATGATATCATTGAAATGATTTATCGTTTGGATAAGGTTGCACCCGGGACGGCAAATGATGATACCTTGTTGTATGGTGTAGAAGTCAAATTCTACAATTTAGAAGTAGAAATTAATAAAAATCTGGAAACCTGTCATAAAGGGTTATTCGTTATTGGCGATTGCAGTGGCGTTACTCATTCCTTAAGTCATGCCAGTGCCAGTGGAGTGCATGTTGCCAGATATTTATATCAGAAATAGAGCAAGAATGAAAAATGAAGCACAAAAAAGGTTTGTATCCTTAGGTGAATATAGTAGCCTGATACAAACCTTTTCCTTTTATAATTCGCTTCTTCAAGCTTTTGTATAAGCCTTTCTTAAAATAGCGAAGAATATACATAATACTTCTAAAATAAGCTGTATGATGTATAAAAAACCATCATTTTATACTTTATATAGCTATTTATAGTATATTCCTACATTCTCTTATTCTCTGTTTTCCTTATCTTTTTCAGGGCGATAGGCAGCTAAACGTGTTTTCAGATCTTCCCCTTGCTCATGCAAATCATCCATAGTGAATACTTCTGCTAAGCGTCCATTTTCTAAAACAAGACAGCCATCCGCAATTGTCTCAATTTCAGCGATATCATGTGTGGATATTAACAAAATCCGTTCTTCCATAACTTCTTCTAAAACAGCATGAATACAATCTTCCTTAGCGTACATATCCAAAGAAGTAAAGGGTTCATCCATTAATATCAATTTGGCATGTTGCGCAAAAGCAGCGGCCAGTTCTATTTTCATCTTTCCCCCTTTTGATAAAGACGCTATACGCTCTTGTGCATCTAGTTCAAAACGATTGAGAAAATGTAAGTAATCCTCCATTGAGAAGGATGGATAGTACTGCGCTAGAAATTGTCCGTATTCCTTTCCTTTCATATAAGGAAGACTACTGCCATCAGCACTTGCAAATGCGATATCCTGCAACTGTTCACAGGCAGGCTTTCCATTTAGCAAAATCTGTCCTTTATCTACTTCTAATAAGCCTAATATACACTTCAACAAGGTTGTTTTACCACTGCCATTGCGCCCTAAGATGCCATAAATTTCCCCTGGCTGAAACGTAATTGTTATATCGTGGATACCCTTATCTCCTAAAAACAATTTTTCAACATGATGCAATTCTAGCATGTCCTTACCTCCTGTTTCTTCCTTTCCCAACACTGTGTAGCTACACCAATATTTGCGAAGATGCACAATGTATAGAATAGTATTTGAAAATATTCAGTCGTATACGTAATACGTAAGAAACAAACACATAACGAGAAAATTAAATACATCTTGGTGATAGGTTTCACCTGTTCTTTCCATAACGTCATGACCGCTGCGACAAGCAAGCTGGATAACTGCACAATTAATAAAATCATGCTGATAAAACTTAACACATTCACAGGCAAAAGCTTTGCCATAATCGTTTGTTGTTTTACCATTTGCCAAAACACCGGTGAGACATCGTTCACTTTGATATTCGTTGCCAGATAAGCGATAGAATGTTTATAATAGATGCCGTAAAACAGGAGATAGCCTATCATGAGAATACCCGCTATCACGATAATGTCGGCGATGACCTGTAAGAAATGCTGCTGCATCACCAATTGCCAACGCACCTTCCCTTTTTGATACCATGTGTACAATTGTAGAAAAGCGATAAGCAAAACAGGAACTACAAAAAACAAAAGCATAAGAAATGACATATCTGTTTCTTTCGGATAATCATGGATCTCTTGATATACACAATGAAAGTTATCAGAGAAATTCAGAAAGGTAAATTCTAAGCCATACAATAGTAAGATTTTCCACCATAATATGCTAAGATGATGCCTTATCTGATGCAGAACCACCTTCATGATCATCACCTCCGGATACGCGCTTGATAAAACATATAATACGCATCTTCATCTTCACGATAGTCACCTAACTGCCATTTTCCTTGATACACGTTTTGTTCATGTTCTATGACTTGGATATAGATACAAGATGCATCTTGCGTCAACACATAAGTTTTCCCATCACGATAATACACATCATCAACACTAACATTATCTAATTTAATCGTATCATAAGGGCATACACATGAGAGTTTCATCGTGTTGGTATCTAGACGATATAGTTTTCCATCCGCAAAATAATGGATATAGCCGTCGTTTTGCCATGTAAACTCATCGAATAATATTTTTTGTTGGGTTTTTAACTCTTTCTGTAAATTCCCTTTTTCATCATAGAGCATAGCATAAGTATTTCCCTTCGTATCATAGGCAATCACCAACAAACGATCAGCAACCTTTTCCATGATAAAATAAGAACGCTTAGCCGGCAGTGTAACCATTGGTGTAATTTCTTTTATCTTAACTTTATTCTCCTGTAACAAAGCTTTATCTTGCGATTCACAACTGATTTTATAAATATGATTAGCGCCGTGAAATTGTGTATTTGTCTGGGGCATGAAGTAGTAAACATTCTCATCTTTACCACGAATCAGACTTTCCGTAGGAAGAACATCTGTATACTTTTGTACTCCTCTTTCATTTACATCCGTATCCAATTGTTCTAACGTGATATAAGAAGTATCATCCGTTTGTTCCTTTATATCATAAAGTGTTTCCTGTAATTGATAGTGCTCATTGGATATTACATGCTGTGTAGGTATTTTTATATTATTTGAACTATAGAACACATAAGCCGCATCAGCCTGTGGTATAACTCTTTTTATCTCATGTCCCTCTTCACTTAGATTCTTTGGTTTTCCTATGGCCTTTTTTGTCTGTTCATCCATTTCAAAAATACGTTCCATAGAAATTTCATAATCTTTTTGCTTTTCTTGTGTACTTTGACGAGTATATCTTTGGGTGATCTCTCCATCTTTAAGATCGAGATATAGGGTTCTGCCCGAATCTTGCATGCCGAATGTTGTTTCAATCGTCATCCCCGCTAAGGCGGATCTTGCTTTATCACTATTATCAAATGGAATATCTTTAGGAAATAATTGATTGACATGATAACCAAGGCATGTCAACAGCAATACTGTTGATGTTGTAAGATATAGTATAATTTTTTTCATATGGATTTCCTCCTGACGAATGCATGTTCCAACTTTCGATGCAATAATAGAATAAGCAGCAAAGCTTCTCCGGCAAAAATTTCATAGCGGTAAGGTAACATCAGAGAAGAAGAAAACAAAATCATATTCAGAAAAAGGATGATGACAAAGGTTATGAGCAGCACCATAATTAGGCTTATACGGCGGTCTAAATCAATTGCCGTAAAAGAGAAAGCGACCATGATATAGGCAATACCTAATAAAATAAGCAACAGACAACCACATTCAATAGCATTGATTGGCATCCAATCAGTAATGGAGATGAGCAAAGTTGCATACGCATATAGATTATTCATAAAAGGAAAGTGAAACGGTTGAAGGGCAATCATCATAAACCATACAAGAAAAGGGACACTTGCCAGCAATAAGACACTCGCATAATTGAAGAGTACTTCGCCAAAGATAAAAGAACGTTTCGATACCGGCAATACCTGTATGCGGGTAAGTCCGCCACTTTTGGCAAAATGGGTAAATCGCTTTACCTGTATCCATAATAATAGGATAAACCCTATGAGGATTATCATGATGTTTATTCCCATATCATGATAGTATAAGAGTTCTATATTTTTTAATTGCAGAAACAGCCATGTTCCTTCTGCCAATAGCACACAAAGAAATAAAAGGATAATTTGTGAGATTGCTGAGCGGCAAGTCATATTCATTAATTTCAACATGTTTTTCATAAGCTTCTCCTTACTGTATTATATTCATAATACACTCATTCGATAAAAAAATTATATTTTATCCCATAATGTGGTCATGATAGCAATCGTCTGCTGAAAATTCATGCCACAGCTTTTACAATCCGTGATAAAGGTTTTTACTTGTTGTTCTATGAGCTGGCAGCGAATACGTTCTTTGGTGTCTTGGGTTACGACAGCAATACTGCGAATATTGGATATTGTACGAATAAACCCTTCATCTTCCAGTAATTTATAGGCCTTTTGAACAGTATTAGGATTAATGGATAAGCGCAAAGCCAACTCTCGGCGACTCGGCATATCTTCGCCATCCACAATTTCTCCCAGTAAAATGCCTTTTTTGATATAGTCAGCTAATTGCGGATATACAGCAGCTTTTTGATGAAATTCTATATCCTGCAGTTTTATCACGATACCACCTCCTAACTGTATTATATCCATAATACACCAATGCGTCAATACATCTCTCTTCATGAGTTGTCCATTCGATAAAAAAAGGGTATACTAATACTAACACAAGGAGGAAATGTTACATGAAGATCATAAAACGTCTTTCGTTATTAGCCTTATCCGGCATCATGGCACTATCGTTAGGTGCCTGTTCTTCAAAAGATCCCCAGGAAGAACAAAAGAAATTCGACCGTTTTATTGAAAAACAGTTCATACAGCAGATGGAAAGCGACTATACGACCATGCATGTATATCTGAAACAGCCACAAAAACACGGTGTCGACCCAACGAATGTAAAAGTAAATTTAGGAGAACGTCCAACGATCGAAAACCAGCATAAAGCTGCTGAAAAAGCGAAGAAGGTCTGGGATGAATTTAAAGAATTTAAGCGTGATATCTTAAGCGATGAGCAGAAACAGACATACGATTGTTTCGAATATCAAGGAAATATTGAACTGCAGCTGATGGATAAAAAGTTTGACTATTATCAACAGATGTTTGCCAGCATCTCGGGGATACATTATCAGATGCCAACCTTATTCTCTGACTGGGATTTACGTAATGAACAGGATGTTAAGGATTTAATCTTATTAGTAAAAGATGTAAAGCCTTATGTTGATTGCGTTATCCAATATACAAAGGAACAGGCAGATAAAGGACTGCTTATGACAAATTTGGATGATGTAAAGAAATATTGTGATGGCATTTTAAAAAAAGGTGAAAACAGTGCCATATTAACATCCATGTATCAAAACATCGATACTCTCAAGCTGAGTAAAACAAAAGCCGAATCCTACAAGAAACAATTGAAACAGGCTTTTACTACTTCCTTTCTGCCAGCCTATCAAGATATTAGTGATTTGATGAAAGACTTGAAAAAAAGTGGCAAAAACAATGACATAGGACTTGCTAAATTTGAGAATGGTAAAGCATATTATGCTTTATTATTACAGAAAAGCATCGGCAGCAATAAGAGTGTGGATGATATCAAGAAAATGATGAACACCAGTTTTAACACGCATTTACAAAATTTGCAAGGCATCGTCATAAACAATTTAGATATCGTTAAAAAAATTACAGAGAACAAACTGCCTGTCACTTCATTTAAGAGTTATGATGAGATATTATCTTATATTAAAACGCAAATACCAAATGATTTCCCTAGCGTTAAAGAATTAAAATATAATATTAAGGCAATAAATGACGAAATTGCCTCTAGCAGCGGTGTGGCAGCTTATTTTAACATTCCTCCACTTGATGGTGATGGTACAAAACAATTGCGCGTAAATCCAAAGACAGGGGCCATTAATAAGATTCAGACATATTCCACGGTTGCTCATGAAGGATTTCCAGGACATATGTTCCAATATAGCTTCATGTATGAGAATCAGCAAAACCTTTTCCGGAATGCCTGCATAGATTCCAGTGCTTATGTTGAAGGTTATGCTGTTTATGCTCAGTATTATGCTTATAATTATTTAAAGGATATAGATCAGAATCTCTTACTTGCTTTAAAAGAAAATGAGCTTGCCAGTTACAATATGATCATACTGGCAGATATCGGCATCCATTATGAAGGCTGGTCGTTAAAGGATTTCAAAGATCATTTCAATGCTATCGGCTTTCAATTAAGTGATCATGACGCTATGGTACAATATAGTCAATTACAAGCAAATCCTTGTGCCTTTGAACCATATTATGTTGGTTATGAAGAAATCGCTTCTTTAAAAGAAAAGGCGGTCAAGAAACTTGGCGATGCATTTGACGATAAAGCTTTCCATACGGCATTGTTAAAGAGTGGTGTTGCCCCTTTCAATGTTGTTGAAGAAAACATTAATGCCTATATTGAAAAAGGTAAATAAGAATAAAGTTCTATTGGTTACAAGCTTTTAAATAATACTTCTTTAGAAGCAAGGTTACTTGTGCATTGCGCAAGAGCACACTCTTTAAGTAAACAGTATTCGCTTTTCCACATGATTATCGCTTTTATGGATAAAGAAGTTCAGCTTTTTGAAAGATATAAAGAGTATCTAAAAAACATAGGAAACTGAAGTCCACCGCAAAAACATGTGGTGCTTCAGTTTTTTTCTATACATTTACCGATATAAAAAAACGGTTTATGTAACACATGCATACGATATCATAATGGATAACGCCGCATTGTGTTTCTTTAACCGTTTTTTATTTTATCCTAAGGCATTTAACATTGCTCTGGATAGGGTTGGTACGATCTGGTTTTTACGTGATAATACATCTTCATGGAAACTGTGTTCCTCTTCTTTCTCATTTGGAAAGGCATCAAAGATGGCCTGTGCCTTATCACCGGATGAATAAAAGATAGAACCATTTTCAAGTATACTGGTAAAGACAATCACACATAAATCTAAACCTTTATTTCTGGTAAATTCATCCAATTCTTTTTGTAATTCACCCTCTATTTCTTTCACTTCACCAACACTGGAAACAATCACCTGTCCAATCATTACCACATTATCATCTATTTCAAAACGTTTGATATCTTGATTGATCAGATCATGTACACTCTTTTGACTGATGTTGGAGCTTACCTTAAACATTTCCTTCGCAAATACATCGATATCCAATCCTGCTTTATCTGCCAATGTCTTGGCAATACCGATATCTTTGGCAGTGGTTGTGGGAGAGCGGAATTTCAATGTGTCTGATAAGATTGCCCCTAACAAGAGTCCTGCTAAGTCTTTCGCAATATCCATCTGATTTTCCATATAAATTGAAGTGATGATGGATGCCGTACTTCCGATGATTTCATTACGGAAGGAAATGGGGCGAGATGTGATGATATCACACACGCGATGATGATCGACAACTTCCAATAGATCGGCCGCCTCTATTCCTTTGACAGATTGCGAATACTCATTATGATCCACCAGAATCACTTTTTTATTGTGATGGTCCAAGATATGGAAACGTGATATATAGCCCTTTAAATGATTATCATTATCGACAACCGGGTAACTGCGATATCGTGTTTTTAACATTTTTTTACCGACATCTTCTACAAATTCATCCATATTAAAGCTGACAACATCACGCTTCATTAACAGTTTAACAGATGGTGAGAAATATAAATAACGAGAAGTATTCATTGTACCATGACCACTGATGATAATAGGACAATGATGTAGTTTCGCCAATTCCAATACTTCATCATCAATGGAATCACTCCAAACAACGATTAAGATACCTGCCCCTTTGGTAATGGCCGTCTTTTGAGCTTTTGCATCATTTCCTAATACAACCAGTCGATCTTGAACATCATAATTAGCCAGACGTGTTTCCGTCATGGCTATGATGCTGACTTTTCCATTAAAATGAAGTTTAGGATCATCATATATCATTCTGCCATTGATCGTACGACAAATATTTTCAATTGGCGTTTCTCTTAATAAAGCAATACCGACAGCTGTATCTCCCAAACCGACCGTTGCCAGATCACTCTTTGTTACCATGCCCAATAACTGACCTTTTTGATTCACTACACCATAAGACTGCTTGTTTTGTTCATTCATCATCTGCAGTGTTTCATAAATAGTCGTTGTAGGTGAAATCGTAAGTGGCTCATCCATTTCAATTTCATCAAGAGTAGCTCTTGCGTCTTCAAACAGCATTGGTTCTTCAAAACCAAAGCGGTTTAATAAATACTTAGTTTCTGCATTCAGTTCCCCTAAGCGGCATGGAATCGCACGGATTCCTTTGCGCTGTTTAAACAAGGCATAAGCAATAGCCGATATAATAGAATCAGAATCAGGATGTCTGTGTCCTGTAATATAAACGATGTCCTTTTTCATACATAACTCCTTTATTGTTATTACGTTTACTATTATACCCGACATCTAATAAATTGCAATTTATAGCCCTCTGAATTTTACGGTAAAGAAAAAGGTGTTGTTTATCATTCACGTATTTATCTTTACCAGATAACAACATGCATCATATGCTAACACCTTATCTAACATCAATGATTTATAAACTTTTGAAATTCATCGATAAGCTTGTTTTTCTCTTTATTCAACGTATCCTTCCATGAAGAAATCATATTACTACTTTCCTTAATGATTGCATCCTTTTTATCATCTGCCGCTTTATATACATCACTTGCATATGTATGTATATCTTTCCCTAGTTTAGCTAACTTTTGACTTGATTCAGTAGCACCGGCTTTGGCAGCTGCCTCTAAATATGTTCCTGCCTTAATCAGATTCTTCACAACCTCATCATCTTTTACTTTATTCATATTTTCATGTATGTACGTTGTTGCTTTCTCAATATCTTCTTTACTATATTCTTGCACATCTTGAAGCGTTTTTTTCGCTTCTTCTTCTAATTTTGTAACTTCGGCATCGATGTCTGCCTGTTTATTATTGCTGCATCCCATAAGGCATATGGTAACAGCTAAAGCAGATGCCACTATGTGTTTCCCTTTCATAAAATAACTCTCTTTCTTATTTATGCTATATCCTTCTTATGTAGGATTTTCTTTCTAAAAAACGCCGTTATCATCATTAGACATGCCAACAATAAGGTGATGGCACCCAGTATTAATGTATAACGTTCTAATTGAGCAATGTTGTCCTGCAAAGCAGCCGCCACTTTTGTATTCGCAAAGACATGTGCTAACAGTTGTGGTATTGTTTGTGATACAACAAACATCAGCAAACAGCCGATTAACCATACCATGGTTAATCCTCGCAAACCTTTCTTTTGCATGACTAGCAATAACGAACATAATAGCATACCCAATTGGCTGATATAATAACAGATATCTCCCTTTAAAAAATATAAGATTTTAAATGCTGTCAGCTGTACATCACTAAGCTCTTCTTTCATGATATGAAGCGAAACATCATATAAGGCCTGTACGTCCATAGCATCAATTACCGTTGTCATAATGGCGGATACTTCTTTTTCACTTAAAAGCCCTTCGGTAAATAAGCTTAGTTCACTCGCATGTTGATTCGCCTGCTGTTTCAGTGTTTCATTGATCTTCATCGTTGTTTCACTTTGCGTATCTTTGACAATGTCGGCAACAAACGCTTCTGTATATACATTCAAGACAGCTAACACTTCTTCATCATTTACAATATCTTCTAAAATTTTGGTTAACTTTTCCGATTCTTCTTCTGCTTTTGGAAAGTTGATCGAGTTTAACCTTTCTGCTAATTTTTTCTCAATGTGGATCTGATTTAATACGACATGAACCATGGAGTGCTGAATCATTCTGGAACAAAAGGTGTAACCGCCAAATAACGTGATACAGCAAAGCAAAGCAATTCGATAAAACCATGTGATCCCCGACTTCATATGAATTTCTCCTCTTTTTTATTTCAATAAAAGGTAACGAATTCACTTATCTCTTTACGTTTTGGCATTGTTGGTGTCGCATCACCATATCCTACAGCAATTACTGATACGATAATTTCTTCTTCACTGATACTCAGCATCTCACGTAGTCTATCAGCATCACGAATTCCCATGACTAAGGTACTTAATCCTAAATCCGTTGCTTTTAATAATAAGTTTTCATTCTGCAAGCCTAAATCATAACAACCCCAGCCATTGCCCAGTTCATTACTTGGTTCACCGTTACGTTCATAACCACTGCGATCTTTTACAAATGTTGTAACAATCAAAACTGGAGCATCTTTCGTATTCTCTGCATTAAATGGGGCAAGCCCTTCCTTTTTCACCTGCTCTAGCTTATCTTTATCCATAACAACATAATAACGTCCTGTCTGTGAATTTTTCCATGTAGGTGCTAAAAGAGCCGCATGAAGTAATTCCTCCACAACTTCTTTCTTTATCGGCTTATCTTGATATTTACGAAT
>NZ_JAJCPX010000036.1:0-33666 GCF_020563125.1 Longicatena sp. 210702-DFI.1.196
CCCTATGATAATTTAGAGCGTTTTTTCTTTAAACCCTACGTTAATTTAGAGCCCCCTTTTTTCACCTAAAATTTTCAGCTTTTTATTTTCAATATTATTTTACTCCATGTTTACTCGAATTATTTTTTTATGCCTCTACAATTTGCTTTTTACTTATCATACTGTAAAATCCCTCTTACATGCTTCATATTTACAAGTCTTTCTACTATTTTCGTCTTATTTAAAGCTTATGTATTCTTATACTAAAACAGATAAAACTTAGATACCATACGGTCCGACATTACTTTATCTGCAAAGTATTTCATATTCAAGTGTTTATTCTGGATTTCAAATATTTTACAATTTGTTTAGCCTCATCATTATCTTTCTGATACTGCTCTGTTCCTACCTGTGTTTTATTTTTTGATACATAGACAGCTAAATTTCGATTATCTTTCATAATAATCTTTATACCCACAAACAAATATGGAGTTGATAATATTCCAGTAGGTAAGCCAGAGCTAGGCATTAAAGCTAAGAAGGGAGCTTGTTTCCCTTTTTTACTAGCTTTTTCATTTAAAACAACACATCTTTCTATTTCACTTAATGAATATTTTCCTTCTGTCCCATTTAATATTTGAAAAGCGTTATTCGAAAAATCTATTTTAATACTAGAAAATTCTTTTATCATTTTAAATCTACATCAGACAGAGAAGGAAAAGGTTTTACTATGCGAATATCATAAGGTTCACTAGTTGATATACTTGAAATACTGTTCGCGCTACTGTAAGTTAATACTGTGTGGGCAGTAAAATAATAATTGTAAGGATATGCATTATTCATGTGCATCAACCTCCTTATATCTCTTCTATTATCATTATATGCAATAAATCTAAAAATGTAAATTTTTTGTGAATAAATAAATATTCTTTAAAATTAACTGCCATTTTGAAGTTCCATTACAAAATTTATCAAATAACTTATAAACGATAATGTATAGAGAAAAACCTTTATCTACTTCTAAAAAGATATATACAGTAGTCTTAATCAACTAAAAAATTTTCACTGATTTATAATTTTCATTATCAAACTCGTATCACAAATATGAAGTTCACAGAATAATCTAATTTTTGCTTTTCCATCTTCTTACGTCATGTAAACACTGACGTCTTTCATAAAACAATCTGCTTCCACCTGCATCACATAAAAAAAGGAACAGGTTTACCCCATTCCTAATAACACACGACTGATTGTTGAGAAACAATTGACGATCGCACTTCTTGCATAAAACAATGGGCCATCTAATACACCACTGACCAATACCAGTATCAATGCGAAGGATAAATACATTTCATAACGCATCAAATTGAAATAAGTTTCTTCACTAAGAACACCCATTAAAATCTTAGAACCATCAAGCGGCGGTAACGGTATCAAGTTAAAGATACCTAACCCAATGTTAATCAGTGCAGTCATATAACTCAATTGAAACAAATAATCGGCAACAGCACCTGAATAATTGCTATAGAAATTAAAACGAATCATCAAATAGCATAAGAATACACAGATAAAACCAATCAGCATATTCATCAATGGCCCAGCTAAGGCTGTCCAGATCATGCCCTCTTTTTTATTACGATAATAATAAGGATCTACTTCCACTGGTTTGGCCCATCCGAATTGAAAGAAAAGCAAACATAAAGTACCAATGGGATCCAGATGCTTTAAAGGATTTAAAGTCAAACGACCTCTTTCCTTTTGCGTATAATCACCCAGCTTATAGGATACAAACGCATGAGCAAATTCATGAAAGCTCAAAGCAATTGCCACGGCCGGTATCAGATAAATCATTTCACGCAGAAAACTATTGAAATCATAACCAAACATGATGTTTCCTCCTTCTGGTAGTATTCAATAGTATAACAGATTCATACATAAAGGTAAAGAAATGCTCTGATCCTGCGCGTAAAAGCAAAAATATCATAGATCAACCACTCTATATAAAACGTGAGTCTGTTGCCAATAAGAGCGTAATGCTATATAGAAAGCAACGATCAAACTTTGTATGGGCGATACTTTTATTATTTTATATATCCAAATTACGACGACAGCTGATATAGGTTAATGCATAATAAGCAAGATAAACGGTAAAGAACAATGCAAGTGTAATTCCTAAATACATATACATCGGTGTTGTCGCATCGGTTGTGGTAAACATAATATCCAAGCTGTTCAGTATGGGAATCATAAAGATAGCAGGCAGCAGCAACGGCAATAGGAAATACAATAGATTCTGATAATGTAAAAGACGATATAACGTTTTGCGTGATGCGCCCATTTTATGCAAAAGCGCATACTCATATTTTTGGGCTTCAAGATCACTTAATTGCTGCGTAGCTAGGATGGTACCGGCAGCACAGATGAAGATGAAAGCAGCATAGAATAAACAAAAAACAATAGTTACATAGGAAAACATGGATGTTTCCACATAGCTGCTATGCAAGCGAACACTGCTATACTCTTGTAACTGGGAATTGCTGCATCGTTCATAAAGTTGATCTTCCCAAGCACTTGGTAATTCTTTGGCACTTTGCGCTACATAATAAAAGGTATCTCCTTTTACTCCTTGCACATACACATCAGGCACAACTACAAAATACATTGTCTGTAATATTTCCTCGGTACAGACATAGCGCAGTTTCATAGGCTTTCCATTGATGGTAAACGGATGCTTGCGGCAATAACTTTCCATAAGTTCCTGCTGCTTCTTACTTACAACAAGCATGTACTCATCCTTTTCTAAAGTAGGTACTTTTTTGCCTTTTAATTGCAATAATCGCTGTACATCAGCATAGCGCATAAAGGTCGTTGTCCGATAATACATGGAATCATATGCCGTATGATCCAAAGCTTTCGCAAAGGTTTGTTTCACCTTTACATCATCCCTAAGATGTGTATAAGTTTGATACGTATGATCTTCATAAGTAAGCTTTTTTTCAGCCAAAAATCCTGCCGCCTTTTTGATATATTGCTGATGTTGGGTAATCACTTGTAAATCAAAAGGAGCTGCACTATGAATCGTCAGATCCGTTGTTTCTTTAAACTTCATGCCAAAACAAAGAAAACAAATCGTCACTAAGGTCAATAAGGATAATGTCGCCAATATGATACGATTTGAGCGTAAACGCCCTTGCAATCGTCCCAACAAAAACATCCTATTGTGTTGATACTTCAATTGTTTATGCTGATCTAAAAAATGCTGCAAGAAACCGGAGAGTCCCAAAAAGCAAGCATAAATTGATGCAATGATCAGCAAGACAGCCGGTAACAATTTTTTGGTTTCTTCAACATCACGTATTCCATTGCGCATGCCATCATAAAATAACTTTAGTCCCACGGCTGCACATAAAATTGCCCCAAGCATGTACACCAGCGTATGGAGGCGTCCTTTTTTCACTGTTTCATTTTGCTGATCCTGATACAGCAGGGTATGAATATTTACATGATGCAAGATACGATATTCTTTCACCAATTCATATGCATATAGGATAAGAAAGGCGAGGAAGGTAACACCTGCCGCTGGTATGGAAAAGCGAAAAGCAAATTGATAAGCGATGCCAAAAATATGCTGAATGATAGCTAATAAGATTTGAAAGGTAAACAAACCAAGGATACAGCCAATGCCATAAGCAAAAAGTCCCATGAAAAATTGTTCCAATAAAAACATGCGACAAACTTGTTTACGCGTCATCCCCATCAATAAATACATGCCAAATTCTCGACTGCGCTTTCGTAACATAAAATTTGCTATATAGGAAATCAACCAGCCAATCACAATAACAAGTCCCATAGATACAACCAAAATAACCTGAGCAAATGCATCCATATGCTTGCTAAGCTGTAGCACTTGTTCACTGAACGCTACTGCCATAAAAGAATACATCAACATCATAGATATGACCATCGTTAACATGAAGATGGCATATTCTTTCATACTGCGTTGTAAATTACGTAAAGTGAGTTTAACGTATAGCATGTACATCACCGCCTAACAGCATCATGACATCTAAAATCTTCTGATAAAATGATGAACGGCTATATTCTCCACGATATAGTTCATTAAAAATTTTACCGTCCTTTAAAAAGAGGATTCGTTTCGCATAAGAGGCACTGAATGCATCATGTGTAACCATCAAAATAGAAGCATGATCTTCTGTATTACGCTGTAAAAGCTGTTCCATAAATAAATAAGACGCATGGGAATCTAACGCTCCGGTTGGTTCATCTGCAAGTATTAAGGAAGGCTGATGGATCATAGCTCTGGCACAGGCACAACGCTGCCGCTGTCCTCCGCTGACTTCATATGGATATTTCAGCAATACATCTTCAATACCGAGTCGCTGCGCCATCTTTAACACTTTTTCATCAATCTGCTTTGTATCGTAATGCAATAGCGTTAAAGGAAGCGCGATATTTTCATCTATGCGCAGCGTGTTTAATAAATTTAGATCCTGAAAAATAAAGCCAAGCTGTTGTTTCCGAAAAGCAGCTAATGCTTCTTCCTTTTTCGTAGACACATTTTCATCCTGCACATAAATATCACCGCCACTTGGTGTATCGATGGT
This sequence comes from Longicatena sp. 210702-DFI.1.196, assembly GCF_020563125.1. NCBI lineage: Bacteria > Bacillati > Bacillota > Erysipelotrichia > Erysipelotrichales > Erysipelotrichaceae > Longicatena > Longicatena sp. 210702-DFI.1.196. The sequence continues at coordinate 4,605 of NZ_JAJCPX010000036.1, forward strand.
AGCTATGACATTTAATAACGTTGTCTTTCCACTGCCACTTGCCCCCATCACCGCCATAAATTCCCCTTGTTCCATAGTAAAACTAATATCATCCAAGGCTTTACATAAATTTCCGCCATTTCCATAATATTTTTCTACGTGTTCAACTCTTAATAATGTCATCTTGTTCACTCCTTTACACATTAAGTATAAAGGTTTCCCTTTTCTGTTTGTATGATGTTTCCTTACGCTGTCCTTACAAAGTTGAAAGAACTTTTATTTATGAAAGCGTAGCTGCATATCAGTAAACACGCCTTCCTTAGAACGCACCATTATTTCTATCTGCAGCGCATCACAAAGTCGTTTGCATAAGTATAAACCGATGCCAGTCGCATGTTGATTATGCTTTCTTCCATTTTCACCCGTAAATCCTTTTTCAAATATTCGTGTTTGATCCTGCATAGGAATACCAGCCCCATTATCCTGCACATGTAAAGTCACATAGGAAGCATCATGGGTAATGTATAAATATAAATGCGCTTTTTCTTTTCGATACTTGACAGCATTTTCAATCAATTGGTTCAATATAAAAATAACCCACTTCTCATCGGTTGCCACAATTGCCGATGTAAAAGCAAAATGAATTTGTAAAAACGCACTGGTGCATAAATACTTGCACTGTAACAAAGCCTCACTGCAACAATCATACAAATCACAATACTGTATTCGTAAATCTTTTTCCACATTTTCACTGCGGGCATAAAATAATGCCTGTTCCACATAATGCTCTACCCGCTCCACTTGCTGCAGCATATCCCGCTTGCGCTTATCCTGCACATTCTCACATTGCAGCTTTAATGCCGCAATAGGCGTTTTAATTTCATGTACCCATTGTTCCACATATTCCTGATATTGCAATCGTTCTCTTTTCACTTCACTGATTTTTTCCAACATGCTTTTATTACCAAGACGAAGCAGGTAAGCATAAAACTGTTCCTGTGGATCTTTATCATGTCCTAAGACTTCCTGTAATAAATATTTCTGATCCAATGTCTGCGCAATTCGTTCAATCTCTTTTTTCCGCTTGCTGCGCTGTCTGCCTACTTTTATTATATATGTGCATACCATACATCCACTCATAACATTCAGGAATGCTAAAACTTCCCATGCTATGCCCATGCCATATAAAACACCATCACATAACAGCATCCATAAAAACATAAGAATCAAAAAGAAAGCATGTCGCGCAAAGACTTCTCTTACATTCATATCCAATACCCCTGTCGATGTCTGGTATGAATGAACGCTTCTACACCGAGTTCCTTTAGTTTCGCACGTATTCTCGTAATATTCACACTTAATGCATTATCATCAATAAATAGTTTATTATCCCATAAATCATCAATCAAGTCATCACGGGCAACGATTTCTCCTTTATGACAAAATAAATTGTATAAGATGCGCAATTCATTCTTTGTCAATTCACACTCTTTGCCCTCATAAGCTAAAACACTGCGAGCAACGAAAAGATATACACCACGATGGGTAAGAATGGTTTCGCCATGTGCATACGTGCGCTTTAAAACAGCTGCGATGCGGGCTATAAGAATACTGATATTATATGGTTTCGTGATAAAATCATCACCACCTAAAGTCATACTGCAAAGCTCATCCATATCCGTATTGCGACTTGTCACAAAGATGATTGGCACACCGGAAAAAGAGCGTATCTGTTTGCATAATACAAAACCATCGGTATGGGGAAGATTAATATCCAACAGAATACAATGCGGTTCTTCACGCTGTAACAATAATTGCATATCTTCCATCAAATTCCACACACAGCAAGCATATCCCTGCCGCCGCAAAACCTCGGATAATTCTTTTACGATTGTTTCATCATCTTCAATGAGCAATATCTTATACATGGCACTCTTTCCTTTCTTGTTGTTACTTGTCCTAACTCATTATACACGAAAGAAAAAGATGACGGCTGTCATCTTTCAATATTGTAAGAACTATTCATACATCTCATTGACCTTATGTACCAACAAAGAAATGCCACTGGCAAACCAGGAAAGCACCGTCCAGATACAAGTTGAAACAAGAGCTCCAAACGTATCCAGATAAACATCCTTCATACTCGAAGTTCGGCCGGTATAGCGTTGATGTAGCTCATCGCCAAAGGCAAAACAGAAACAGATACCGACAGTTAATAAAAAGCGCAAGGTCTTATTTACACCGAGAATGGCCAAGGTGATATAAATACCACATGCTAAAGCAAAATAAATCGAGAAATGGGCCAGTTTACGTATATTGGAATTCCAGTCACTGCCATATGGCGAATGCATAATGACATAATACTTTATTTTTTCCGAAAGCTGCATTCCCTTCTCAGAAGATTCTAGCCTTGTCTTTACTTCTTGTTTGATTTTTTCCGTAACGATTTCACTTCGTAAATTTGATTGCGCACCATTCTCCGCTGACAGCTTGTAAATACTAAACATAACCGAACCGCTGATGCCCAAAAATAACAATGCGCAGAAAATACGAATACCCATATGCTTTTTCTTTTTCATAAAGTTCATCACCTTTGCCCTATTTTAAAACAAATTCATAAGTGTGACAACCATTAATTCCACACTTCACAAAATCTTAAGAAAGCCTTCACATAATGGTTATCTTTTTTACTTGTTTGGTTATATTATCGGGTATAAAATTTATTCTTTATTCTATGAAATTCATTGGAATCATGATATATTAGAAGAAGAGAAAGAAGAGGAATGGCTATGGATAACAGAGATTTATTTCGTCAGTTTCATATAGATGCAAGCCTTTTTTATGATGCCATCGTAAACAGTACAGATGATTACATCTATTTAGTTGACATGCAAAGCGATATATCTCTGATATCTGAAAACATGTATCTTGATTTTGATTTGCCCGGGCGTTTAGTAAAAGGACTGGTTCCTATCTGGGGTGATCTTATTGTCGATAAAGATCGTAAACGTTATGATGAATCCATTGCCCGTATGCTAAATGGAGATACTGATGAGCATAATGTAGAATATCAAATACGTAATCGCAAAGGTGAATTGATCTGGATCGTATGCCGTGGTTTATTAAAGCGTGATCAGGATGGGGCACCGTTACTGTTTGCCGGGATGATCACCCGTTTAGAGAACAAAGGAAGAATTGACCATATCACCGGTCTTTTAACTCAGAAAAGCTGTATTGATCATTTAGCCATTCTGTTGGAAAGTGGAAAACATGGCAGTATGATGTTACTGGGTCTTGATGACTTCTCACATATTAATACCTTACAAAATCATGTATTTGGCGATATCGTTTTACGTCAGTTTGCTCAGGATATTCAAAGTTTACTGCCCTATGATGCGCAGATTTATCGTTATGATGGTGATCAATTTGCTATTGTTTATGATGAAGCCGATGAAAAGAAAACCGATGAGCTTTATCAAAAACTACACGCTTACAGCAACCATCCGCATCAAAGCGATGCCGGTTCCTATTATTGCACCGTTTCAGCAGGAGTCGTTATGATTCCTGAAAATGGCAATGACTATTTAGACTTAATTAAATATGCCGTCAGTGCGTTAGAAGCCAGTAAACAGAAAGGGAAAAATACATGTACCTTTTTCAATGATGATTTAATTAAACAGAAACTGCACCAGATTGCCATCAATGAAGAATTACATCATAATGTGTTACACCAGATGCGTAATTTTTATGTAGTATATCAGCCATTGCTTCATACGAAGACCATGAAGATACAAGGCAGTGAAGCTTTAATGCGTTGGAAAAGTGAAAAATTCGGCGATATTTCACCTATTGAATTTATCCCTGTTTTAGAATCCAGCGGCTTGATCATCCAAGCTGGAAAATGGATTCTGGAGCAAGCGATTGCCACTTGCAAAGAGTGGAGCAATCTTATAAAAGATTTTGTCATGAATGTTAACGTATCGTACTTACAAATATTAGAAGATGATTTCGTAGAAACCATTCGCAGCTTATTAGCAAAATATGAATTAGCTCCGGAACATATCGTTATAGAATTGACTGAAAGCTATTTTGTCACCGATATGGGGCCAATACGGGAATGCTTCTCCACTTTAAGAAAAATGCATATCCGTATCGCCATGGATGACTTTGGTTCTGGTTATTCTTCCTTAGGAATGTTGACACAGGCACCTGCCGATATTGTTAAAATTGATCGTTCCTTTATCAATGCCATTCATACCAATCCGTTTAATCTCTCTTTTATCAATGCTGTCATCTCTTTATGTCACAGCATTGACATTGAAGTTACCGTAGAAGGGGTAGAAGAAAAGAACGAGTTGGATACCGTCTGTACGCTGCAAGCCGATACCATTCAAGGATTCTATGTCTCTAAACCAATTTCGAAAGCAGCCTTTCACAAACAATATATCACAGCCAAACAGTAAAAAAGCTGCATTGCACTGTAAATAAAAACAGAAATGCAGCTTTTGCTTATAATATTTTAGAACGATGCTTCAATTGCGCTATAAACTCATCTTTTTTTACCGGTGAGATAAGTATTTCTTCCTGCTCATGCGCTTCATTCACATAAGTGATATCCAAGCGATCATTTGACAAAGCCACGGAGGAATAAGATGCCTGTGTTTCTTCAATACTTGTAATCGCAAAATAATGTATTTTCTTATGACAAAAGCAGGCACTTTTGATTTCTAAATAATCTTCCTGAAATGCATACCATGTATCAAAGGTTGCCCACAGTAATAAGAAATCTATACAAAAAACAGCCAGTAACTCTATGGCATCCAGAGCGATATCCTTTTGATGTATCACCAAGCGCAGCATCATAAATGTACAAAATGCCATAAAGATCAACGCCGCTATCCAAAACGCACCTATCTTTGACTTTACTTTCATAAATATCTACCTCTTTTATAACCTATTATACGTGATTCTATTAAAAAAGAAAAGCCTTACAACCAAGAGAAAAAAGAAAGAAAGGGATGCACATGCCAGCTCTTAAAACCATCGCGAAAAAGCCTAAATGCTTGATAATCCTATCAGTTTTTTGCATATGCCTGCTGCTTATGTTTCTATATCAAAATAACAAGACACCAAAACTTGTTTATCCGACTGAATACCAGAATATCTTAGAACATATGGAAACAGAGGATATAAAACAATATAAGAAAGACAAGGAACGATTAAAAAGCTTAATACAACAGACACAAAAAGACATTGCGCATTGTCATCAAGTAAAAAAGAAACTATCTACACTTGAAGATCAAAGCAAGGAAGCCGAGCGTGCCATGTATGATGCGATGGATAAAGCTTTATATGTAGGAAAATTCATCTGTAAAGTTAATACTTGTCAGGGAAATCCTGATGATCCAAATTATAATGCTTTCCTTAATGCTACAAATCATCTGGTTGCTATGAAGAAACAGCTGGCAGATGCCAAAACAGCCTTAGCTAAGGCAAAAGAAGAAGCAGAGCAGCTGACACATTATAAACAATTACTACGTCATATGGAAAAGACGCTAACTCAATTGCAGAAGAAAACCAGATAAGCAATGGCATAAGCCGATGTAATACAAAGGAAAACTAGCGCGGTTTTCCTTTTTTGATGTACGCTATTTGCTAAATGAGCTTAGACTGCCATAGTACTCCTACTTAAGATAACAGCAAAGCATTTTTCTGATTAAAAGCTTACAATATGAATGATAAACTGTATCTTAAATGAAAAAGGCTAGTTGATTATGAACTGCATACATTGAAAAAAGGAGCAGATTGCTCTACTCCTTCACCTATAAGATCTTATTTTGTTTTTTCGATGATTTCAATAAAGCTGTCTGCTTTTAAGCTAGCTCCACCAATCAATGCACCATCGATATCTGGGCAAGCCATATATTCAACGATGTTGTTAGGTTTTACAGATCCACCGTACTGTACACGTACATTTTCCGCAGCTTCATCACCATACATGACACGAACCTGATCACGTACGATAGCGCAGCAGTTCTGTGCATCTTCTTTTGTAGCAGATTTGCCAGTACCGATTGCCCAGATTGGTTCATAAGCGATAACCATGTTACCAACACATTTTGGACATAAGTTAGCCAAAGAACCACTCAACTGTTCACGGATAACTTTTTCCGTTTCACCAGCATCATACTGTGCTTCTGTTTCACCAATGCAAAGAATTGGTGTGATACCTGCATCAATTAAGCGTTTTGCTTTTTTGTTTACGGTTTCATCAGTATCCCCAAACATCTGACGACGTTCAGAGTGACCGATGATACAGTGTGTAACGCCAACTTCCTGCAGCATAGGTACAGAAACTTCACCTGTGAAAGCACCTGTATCTTCAAAATGGCAGTTTTCAGCAGCTACGATTAAGTTTTTAGCACCTGCAACAGCTGTAGCTAATGCAGTATAAGGAGCGCCGATACCATAGGTAGCGTTGTCACTTGCCGCAACACCATCTACAGCTTCCATGAATTCTTTTGTTTCCTTCATGGTTTTATTCATTTTCCAGTTTCCGACAATAATTGGTTTTCTCATGATTTATTTTCTCCTCTAATGTTTTTTATTTATCACTGATAACAGCGATACCTGGCAGTTCTTTACCTTCCATATATTCCAAAGAAGCTCCGCCACCGGTAGAAATATGAGAGAATTTTTCAGCGAATCCTAACTGGATTGCCGCTGCTGCAGAATCTCCGCCACCGATAACTGTTGTAGCTCCTGGTAATTCAGAAATTGCTGTACATACTTCCAAAGTACCCTTAGCAAATGGTTTCATTTCAAATACACCCATAGGTCCGTTCCATACAACAGTCTTAGCACCAGCTAATTCATTCTTGTACAGTTCAATAGATTTAGGTCCGATATCTAAGCCCATGTAATCTGCAGGGATGTTGTCATTGTCAGCAACAACTGTGTTTGCATCTTCTGCAAATGCATCAGCACATACATGATCAACTGGCAGGATCAATTTACCTTCAGCCTTAGCTAAATATTCTTTTGCCAATTCCAGCTTATCTTCTTCTACTAAAGATTTTCCAACATTGTAACCCTGTGCTTTCAGGAATGTATAAGCCATACCGCCACCGATCAGAACTTTGTCTGCTTTCTTCAGCAGGTTGTCAACAACAGCAATCTTATCAGATACTTTAGCACCACCGATGATTGCAACGAATGGACGTTCTGGAGTGTCAACAGCAGCACCCAGCATCTTTACTTCTTTTTCTACTAAGAAACCTAATGCGTTAGGTAAAATAGATGCAATACCAGCAGTAGAAGCATGTGCACGGTGTACGCTACCAAATGCATCTTCTACAAACAAATCACCTAAGCTAGCCCAGTATTTAGCCAATTCAGGATCATTTTTGCTTTCGCCTTTTTCATAACGAGTATTCTGAACAACAACGATTTCTCCATCGTTCAATGCTGCAACAGCATCTTCCAGTTCTTTTCCTCTTGTTACTGGTACGAAAGTAACTTTAGTATCAACCAGTTCACTTAAACGATCAGCTACACAACGCAAATCGTTTTTTGCTTTGTCTTCTTCTGTTTTTACTTTACCTAAGTGTGACATCAAGATAACTTTTGCATTGTTTTCAATCAGGTATTTAATTGTAGGTAACGCCTGAATGATACGGTTGTCATTTGTAATTTTTCCATCTTTTCTTGGAACGTTGAAGTCGCATCTTACGATAACGCGTTTTCCAGCAACATCTAAATCTTTTACAGTTCTCTTTGCCATTGTAAAATCCTCCTTATGTAACGGTCTTATTATACCACTAAGAGCCTTATTCGTAAACGTATTTTGCGAATTTGCGAATAAAATCACAATTTCTTAACAAGAGAAGATAACGCCGGTAAATTCTGAAAAATAACCACATAAATAGTATTTTTGTTAACGCTTTTATAGTATAATATGGATATCAAACATTCATAGCAAAAAATTATGGTTATAAAAAAGAGGGATGTATATGGATGAGTATAAACATAAAAAAGAGGAATTGATGAATCTGCTGGTACAGCATAGCAATGCGGATATGGATGATGAGTTTCAGCTGGCAAATGAGCTTCTGACATTAGGGGAAGCGCATAAAGATACCCATGCCATCGCCTTTGCCCACACCTTTCTAGCCGATTACCATCTGATGATTCGTGAACATGAAGCATGTCTGAAACATCTGCATATTGCATTAAACCTGGGAGAAGAATATCATTACACTGATTTATTACTACGCAACTACACCATTGCCGGTTTGTATTATAATTCTCATTTTGATGAAGTAAATGCTATTCAAAACTTATTAAATGCCTATAACTTAGCGGAGAATGAAAAAGATCTGCATCAAAAAATGGTAGTTTTAAACAATATTGCCACGATGTTTTTTCAAAAGGAAGATTATCAGGAAGCTCTGTATTATATTAAGATGGCATATCAAACCTTCTTGGATAAGAAAGCTACCATTATGACACATGCCGATCTGTTGGTTATCTTAAATCTGATACAGTTAGAAATCTTTAACGAACATTTAGATAAAGCCATAAAACGTTATCAAGAATATGCGGCGAAACTAGTATCCTTTAAAGCTTCGCCATTGTCGACACATGTCATTCGTTTATGTGAATTGTACCTTGCCAATGCCAGCAAACGTGTCGATAGCGTCAAACGAATTGCTGATTATTTCAGTGAAAGCAATCTTCATAAACATAAAAACCGGACCTATTATTTCACCTTCTACTGCGATATCTTTGCCATCCTCCTACAAATCAAAGATCAGGAACGAGCAGAAAAATATTTACAGTATATGGGAGAAATGTGTCTGGAGGATGATGTCGAACAACAGTTGCAATTGCATCGTAATTGGATTCGCTATGCGGAGTGTTTCCATTTAGAAAATGTCTTAATTAATTCCTATAAGCAATATTATATGTTACAAAAATTGGTTGAGGATATGACAAATAAGACAAAGTCAGAAAGTATGAAAGAAAAGATTAAAATGAACCAGATCATGAAAGAGCGTGATCGTTTCCGGAATGAGAAAAATCAGTTAGAGGCGCAGATAAAAATTGATGGTCTCACCCGACTGTTTAATCGTTCTTATTTTAATTCCCTGGTCTGTGCGATGCATAAAAACCCGCATGTATCAACAATTGGTATCGTGGTAGCCGATGTGGATTATTTTAAAGAATTCAATGATTATTATGGTCATCATATGGGGGATAAACTGTTACAAAACGTTGCCCGCTGTATGGATGAAAACGGCGATTCGCGTTTCTTTGCTGCACGTTTTGGCGGTGATGAATTTATCACCTTATGCGTAAATATCACAAAGGAAGATATCTGTGAATACCTCGATCATATCTATGAAGAACTTGATCAAATCGGCATGGAGCACAAGATGAATAAAGCTGCTGAAAAAGCGACAATTTCCTGTGGCTTTACGATCTTTCAAAATGATGATCTATTCCGTTATGAAGATGCCCTTACCATGGCTGATGCTGCATTATATAAAGCAAAGGCTGCCGGTAAGAATCAATATAAGCAGTATTAAAAGCTCTTTAGAGCTTTTTTATTTGATGTCATTTGCATTAAAATAAATAGCAACGAAATCATCGCGTTTTATATTTTTAAGATGTATTGATGTTACCGTAGGATGTTATAAACATCCTGAGGATCGTATAAACAATACGTATAGGGTAGTTCTTCTTCACTGACAACTCCCCATTTTGCCCATGCAAAATCAACACCGGCAGCTTTCGCACAAAGGGCATCGTTGATAGAATCGCCAATGAATAGTAATTCTTGCGCAGTCAAATTTGTTTGTTCCATAATGTAATATAAAACATCCGGTGCCGGTTTTGTATGCTTTACCACATCCTGCGTACCAATACTAGAAAAGGCTGAAAAGATATCTGCATCAAACATAGATTGCAATTCTAAAAAAGCCGTTGTATTTCGCGAAGTGGCTATTCCTAATGCAATCCCATCGTCCAGCAGTTGTCGTAAAAGTTCTTGGATACCTTCAAAGATATGCGTATGTGAAGAAAAATCTCCACACTTTCCAAAGCATAGTTCTTCAAATTGCCGTTTACAGCTTTTCGGTATCTGTAAATAGGCTAGGTTTTCCTCATCACTCATATAATAACAAGGAATAAAAAACGCGTAAGGCTGCTTCTTACGTTGAGGAAACATGGAGCTATATCCCTTTTGTATCATCGCAATCATAGCGGAAGAATCAAGTAACGTGCCATCACAATCAAAGACAATCATTTTATACATGTTATCACCTCATAAATAAGAGTGGCAGTATTGCTGTAACGCCTTCACAACGCGGCATTCATCCTCACCACAAATTTCAAATAGGATTTCTTCATCTTTATGAATACTAAGTTCCATTATTTCTACCATTCTTTTCGCATTCGCACATCGATTTTGGCAATATAGTTTTATATCACTTTGATACATTCTGGCAAATTGTGCTAATGCTGAAGCCGGCCTGGCATGAATGCCCATCATCTTTTTTACTTTATATGTTAATTTCTGCATAGTTTCTCCTAATCTTATCGCTTTGATAAAAAAGATGCTGATATGATTATTGAAACACTTCTTTCACATCAGCATCCTTTGTATAATTATAACTTAATCATCATGTGTATTAAAGTAACCTGCTTCAGGTAATGGCCCAATCGTCTTAATATTGATACCATAGTCATAGGCAAGCCGCGCTGCTAAAATTTCTACTACCGGCGCATATTGTAAGAATACAAATGGTGTTTTTAAAGGTTCAAAAGCCAAATCACATGGATGTTTGCTGTCATTGCCAATTACGAAGGCATCGCCTACTTTGTCACGGACATAACGAATCAAACCTTTGGTAATATTTTCATTGTGGCCATCATCGAAAATGATGACTGCATGACGATTTGTATACCCCATGGTAGGTCCATGCATACCATCATCCATATCATAACCAACACACAAGAATCTTCTGGCAATCTCCAAAACCTTTAAAGCGCCTTCCAATGCTGTACCATATAATGTACCGGCACCATAGATAACAAATCCATCCTTATTCATCAGTTTCCATTTATTCCGATCAAACCATTCCATCGTTTTGTCACAGATTTCATGATACATATCAGCCGCTTTTTGAGCATCTTCCAGATATTTTGCATACTCTGTTTCACTTAATGCCTGGCGCTTTAAGCCGATTTCCATGGCAATGATCATATGCGTAAATACAGACATACAGTAACCGATCGTTCGACAGCCAAATTCCTCATTATCTGTTTCCATCAGAACATGGCAGCCACTCTCTTTTGCCAAAGGTGTTTCGGCACTTTCTGTAATTGCTACTGTCGCATAACCAAGTTCTTTCATTTTACGCTGTGCGATATTTACCAAAGTAGAAGTACCACTTTGCGATGTGAAGATGTATAAACCATTTGGATTAAATACCCGTTTGGCTAAAAAGATGTTGGGCAATATTGCTGTAGAGGCAATGCCACTTGCGGTTTCCACAAACTCCTTAGAAGTTTGACAGGATGTATGGCTGGTTCCAGAGCCGATTAAGATAATTTCATTTATGGTGGATAAGCGATCACCTAAATAATCAAACATATCTTTTGTTAATGCTTTCCTTTCCTCTAAAACTTTACGTACGGGATTAGGAACACGACGAATTGTATCAATAAGATTCATTAGCTACTCCTCCTTTTGCTATTTCAGCACAATATTTTTAAAAGATACCAATATATTTTCCGACGATGCCAAGCACCATAATGATGGCAATTAATGTTGTCGGTTTGATGTTCTTGTTTAAGAGCTTAAAACAAGCAAGGGTCAATAACAGTGGCAATAAACAAGGGAAAATGGTATCAATCATTTCCTGTATCTTTAATTCACTGCCATTCATGGTAAATACATAACCGATCTGTACGGAAACCATTGTCGCTGTCATTGCTCCTACGGTCATAAGTCCGACAATGCTGGCAGCTTTGGTGATAAAGCTCATGATACCACTTTCTTCAGCCTGCAACATAAATTTAGACCCCATCTTAAAGCCGACATAAGGCAATAAGATACGACATGGTTCTGCCAATAGATTAAATAAGACTAAGAATACAATGGGACCCAGAATATTGCCATCCTTGGCAAGACTTAAGCCGATTCCCATGGTAATCACACGCCATGTACTTTGAAAAATAGAATCTCCGATGCCGGCAAATGGTCCCATTAAGGATGTACGCACAGCTGCAATTGAAGCTTTATCAAACTCCTTATCCTTTGCTGCCTGCATTTCCATAGCCGTATTTAGTCCTGTGATGAACCCACCGACGACCGGGTTTGTATTAAAGAGTTCATAATGTCGTTTATAGCCTGCAATACGTTCTTCCTCAGTATCGTACATCTTATTGATGACAGGAATCATGGTCCATAAATATCCCATAGCCTGAAATTTTTCCCATGTATACACTGCATTAATTTGATGTGAACGTCTTGCTACTTTTGCCATTAATTTGCCATCTTCTTCATTCAAACCAAATTTCTCTCTAATCATCGAATAATTCCTCCTCTCCCTCATTTACTGTTGGAGATGTTTCACTTACCGTATGTCGTTTACTGAATTCACCCTCAAAGAATAAAACGATGACAATAATGACACCAAGTAAAGCGATTGACATCAAAGGCATACCACAATATGCTGCCATGATAAATCCTAAGAAGAAATAAACAGCAAGTTTCTTTTGCCACATCATCTTTAACAATAAACCAAAACCGACTGCACCTAACATATTCGCTGCTACCCCCATGCCATCTAATAATGTTTGTGGTAAACTGTCGATAAAAGCACTCATGACATCAGCACCTAAGAAAACAGCAAGTCCACAGATGGTACCATTAAAGATTTCATAGGATATTGAAACTACTGGGAATATTCTTTGCAAAGCTTTCCAATTGCCTTTTTCTACTTGACGTTCCACATATGGTGTAAATAAAGAACGTATACCAATGCCTGGAACAAATAGCATTTGACAAACGATAGATGCCGGTACTGCTAAAGCAATTGCTGTTTCAATACCTTTACCAAGTATAATGGCATAAGCTGCCCCAACAGCTGTTCCATGAATGGAATCCGGTGGCACTGTGCCGCCGATTGCCATAACACCCATAAATACCAATTCCAATGAAGCCCCTACCTGTACTCCTGTTGTAATATCCCCTAAAGCGATACCCATTGCCGTACCGACAACAAGTGGTCGTGTGATCATCGGATTACATAACCAGACATCCAAGAAGTCCAGTAAACAAACAGTAACTCCGACAAGTAGTGCTTGAACGATCATACTTCAACCTCCTCCTCTCGTAAGTATTTATCGATACTGATTCTATGTTCCGTAGGAACCATACGTAATTCTACTTCATCAACTCGTTTGCGCAGTTTCATCAAATCATGTAAATCATCGTTGTCTAAACATACAGCAGCCGCTATCATCTTTCCTCCTTCCTTATTTTTGACTCCACCAATATTCACACGATGAATCTGATCTGTCATACTGACAAGTCGTAAGGTATCCTGAATAGTTCTTGTGATAAGAAAAATCTTGATCTTTGCTGCCTTTGGGTTGTTAAGAAGAGCAGCTGCTTCATCAATCGTCTTAACCGCCAGTTTCACACCAGCCGGTTTTGCCATCTTTAACGCAAGCTTGCTCATCTCATTTGTCGCAGCCTCATCATTGGCGATCAGAATTGCTTCCGGTGCCACTGCTCCAACCCAAGTCACAGCCACCTGTCCATGCAGGAGACGATCATCAATCCGACAAAGTTCTACCATAATTTTTCATCCTCGATTCCTTTATCAATCGCATTATGTACTCTTTGGTAAGTAAACAAAAGCATATTATCCTTTGCATTTTGAATTACCTGTAAAAGCTTTTCTTCGATATCCCCTGTTTCATTCGCCAGAATCAACTCTAAAACAATAGATAATGTCATGCCTGTCAATAGAAATACATTAGGATAAACACAGAGATGCATCAGCTGATTATGAACACTGCCACCATAGATATCACACAGAATGATATATTCATGTGTGTTATCTTCGGCGATTTTTTTCTTCAACAGCTGATAAATATCTTGTGGCGAGTGATAGGTATCTAAACCATAAGCATCCACTCCTTCAATATCACCTACGATCATATTCGCAGCGCTTAGCATACCCTCGGCAAGTGAGCCATGAGAAGCTAATATTAAATTCTGCAATGTTTCTACCTCCCTTCTTGTTTTATGTCCTTCACCTATGATAAGCAAAAAGCGTGCCAACTTTATACAAAGTCACACGCTTATAACATTTCCCCGATGAATAGGAGAGATTTCTTGGTTTAGAAAGTTTCTAAACAAATGCTGAGAAAGGATCATTCAATACTATCCCACAATTCGTTGACACTCTCGTCCACTTCTTTGACACTATCACGCTGAAAGATACATTCATAGATATAGCCGATTTCCGACACCGGTATTTTCACATTGTAATGCTGTTCCACATCATGGAATGCTTTTTTAACAATGCGTATAAATTCCGTTTGTGTTTTTTCAAAAGTTTCTAAATGTTCAAATTTCGTCACATTTTTATTAATAATCAAGCGTTCTATCAAACAGCTGATGTGAATATACAGTCCCAAAATGACACTGCTGCTTAATTTCATATGCAATTCTTTCTGAATTGTCTTAATAATTTTTTCTACACTGTCAATGATTTTATCACTATCTAAAATCGTTAAGTAACTCAACAGATTATCCATTGAGAAATTTTTGATCATATTTTCATTAAAGGTTTCAATCTGATCCGGCCGCATGATACTTTCAAACACGGAATTCGTCTTTTCCACACTTTTCTGTTCGATCATCTCTTCCAAAGAGATGAACGGCACATCAAAGATTTTAGGATCTTTCGTTCCGACTGTAAATAGGACATTATATTTTTCAAAAACCAATGATGTCGTACCGGATTTCACTAATGAATCATAATCATAGGGTATCATGGCGATCGATACGGTCTTAGGTAAAGAATCTTCCATTAGCTTACTGATTTTTTCAGCTGTGCCAATACCCGTTTCGCATACTGCTAAAATAGCATCTTGTTTTTTACGATTTTTTACAAATTCATACCGATATTGATTGCGATGACTCGCTTGCTTTAAGATTTCCTGAATCGGCATCTCTTCCAGTATCATACTGCCAATATCTAACGCTAATTTTGTTGTGACATTGTTGATGATACCAATATCCATACGCTTCATGCCTTCCATTTTTTGATGAATCGCTTCTAAAGACCCCATATCAACCATAACAATTACTTCATTATAATTTTCTTTCCCTTTGATGTATTCACCTAATTTTTTTACCGTATCATTAAAATCACTTTCAATCGGCATATCAATTGCATCAAATATCCGCTGTTTCAATAATTGATTTGCCACTTCTGCTATGCCGCTTGCTATCGCGTAGCCATGGGCAATGATAACAGCAGGTATTGGAGAAGCAACCATCTCACGGTTAAAATAACGGAAAAAGAGAAATAAATCTAAATAACCAAATGGACCCGGGGTAAAACTTAAGGCATCTGAGATGAGCTGCCAGATATCACCTATGACATTGTATTCATTTGTGTATTCATTATGGATACGATTTTGAAGTTCTTCAGCTTCCTTGCGATTCTGTATTTTCAGTTGATTAATTGAAGAAAGGCTTTGCATATAATCGTTTAGAAAATGTACGATCATTGAGATTTCGTTATTTGAAAATTTCTCTAAATCATATTTATGAATAACAATATTCATGATATTGGTCAATAGATGATTGATCATATCCAGCTTTGGAGAATGATAGGTATGCTCAGTAAATAAAGAATCGATATATTGTTCCAATTTCAGACAGCAGCTATCTAAATAAGCATTCAGATCTTTTTCATATGCATGCAACGTATGGAATTTGTGAATCAGATATGCATTAAAATTATATAAGCGACTATCTTTATGGATGCTCAAAAACATATCTTCACTGTGAATCATCGTGCGATCATCGTAATCATACAAGGTGACATCTTTTCCGGTACTTTCTAATAAATCACTTGATAAATCATATATATGCAAAGAGACATCATCCATATCCTTTTGATTTCGTAAGAATGCTTTGGCGACACTTGCGCGAATGACATTTTTCAATTCCCCGATATTTCCTGTAAACGTATGGCGTTCTAATGTACGGAAGACAAGGTCAGACATGGAAATTTTACGTTGAATATGTTTCTCTTCTTCTTGAATTAAAAACTGTAAAAGTTCCCGTTTTTCTTGAAGAGGGCGTTCTGCTAGCGAAGGCACTTTCACAATAAGCGGAATTCTTCTTAATAATGTTTTTAAGAGGACTTCATCCGGCTGTTCCGTGGTGGCAAAAATCAATCGTGCATTTGATACATACCAAGTATCATTATCCCCCACCATATGATATATGCCTTTATCCATAAAAAGAAAGATTTTTTCCTGACATTCCGGCTTTAACCCATGCACTTCATCCATAAACAAGATACCGCCATCCGCTAAAGCCAATAACCCTTGGGTATCTTTTTCCGCACCGGTATAAGACCCCTTCTTATAACCAAAAAGATTGGTCATCAACATCTCCGGATTGTTTGCATATTCACTACAATTCATCGTCATAAAACGGCTGTCTTTAGACAGTATTTCCATCTCAACCCCATATTGGTACATTAACTGTGCAATCAGGCTTTTCCCGGTTCCCGTCGGTCCTTGTAATAAGATGGGAAGACCATGCTCCGGATAGCTAATCGCTGCTTTGCATTGTTCCACCACATAGCTAAGACTATCATTTGCTCCGATTAGGTTATGAAATGCATGCTGCTGTTTTTTTGCTAATATGTTCTTTAAATCTTCAAGCGTTTCATACAACTCCGCTTTCAATATAACGCCAAAGCGGTTTTCTAAACTTTTTCGCCAGAAAAAATATACTGGACGCGTATTCGTTT
This sequence comes from Longicatena sp. 210702-DFI.1.196, assembly GCF_020563125.1. Classification (NCBI taxonomy): domain Bacteria; kingdom Bacillati; phylum Bacillota; class Erysipelotrichia; order Erysipelotrichales; family Erysipelotrichaceae; genus Longicatena; species Longicatena sp. 210702-DFI.1.196. The sequence continues at coordinate 21,665 of NZ_JAJCPX010000036.1, forward strand.
TAATGACGAGACCCTTTTGTTGAAATTCACTCATATAATGAGAAATCAAATTGCGGCTGCATGCAAATTGCGCACTCAAAAAGGATGAGGTAAGGGGTTCTAATCTTTCTTCCTGCCAATGCAAATCCTTCTCTAATTGCTCGCATTCCACTTGTAAGGTTTCCTGTAATTTCTCCCGAATATCCTTATCATTCATACGTATATTCCTTTCTCCTAACGAAAAGGTTGGTATTAAAAGCACCCCCAATATACATATCACGTATATATCTTTCTTGCATTATACCTCCTCTATATAACATATACAATGAGTTTTTAGATACCTTTTCTAGTAACCTTTACTTTTTCAAAAAAATGAATTACCTTTTCGTATTCATCGTGTGCAAAGCAGAAAGAAAAGACCACTTCTTGCAAACATATTGTTTGCGTCAAAGTGATCTTTTTACCTAATTATCTTACATAGTTGATTATGCCAGAATATAACGTATGGTTATTTGACTTTAGCATCAATCGTATTATCCTTTACGACAACATCGTGTGCGCCGCCTTCTACGATAGATGTAGAAGATACAAGTGTAATTTTTGCTTTTTTCTGTAATTCAGGAATCGTCAAAGCACCGCAATTACACATGGTATGTTTTACCTTGCTTAACGTCAGATCGACATTATCCTTCAATGCTCCCGCATATGGAACATAAGAGTCAACACCTTCTACGAATGAAAGTTTCTTACTTCCTCCCATATCGTAACGCTGCCAGTTACGTGCTCTGGCACTGCCTTCACCCCAATATTCCTTCATATATGTACCATTGATGGTAACCTTCTTTGTCGGTGATTCTTCAAAACGAGAGAAATAACGACCTAACATCACGAAATCTGCTCCCATCGCCAATGCTAAGGTAATATGGTAATCGTGTACGATACCACCATCGCTACAAATAGGAATATAGATACCTGTTTCTTTATAATATTCATCACGTGCTTTCGCAACTTCAATCGTAGCTGTAGCCTGTCCGCGTCCAATACCTTTTTGTTCACGGGTAATACAGATACTACCTCCGCCGATACCGATTTTGATAAAATCGGCACCTGCATCTGCTAAGAAACGGAAACCTTCAGCATCCACAACGTTTCCGGCACCGACTTTTACGCTGTCACCATAATGATCACGAATCCACTTTAAAGTGATTGCCTGCCATTCACTGAAGCCTTCACTTGAGTCAATACATAATACATCTGCACCTGCTTCTACCAAGGCAGGAACACGCTGTTCATAATCTCTGGTGTTAATACCGGCACCAACTAAATAACGTTTTTGGCTATCTAACAATTCATTTGGATGTTCTTTATGAGAATCGTAGTCTTTACGGAATACGAATGCTTTTAAATGCTGTTCCTCATCAATGATCGGCAACTGATTCAGTTTATGTTCCCAAATTAAATCATTTGCTTCACTTAAAGTACAGCCATCTTTACCATAGATCAGCTTTTCAAATGGTGTCATGAATTCACTGACTTTCATTGCTGTATCCATACGAGAAATACGGTAATCACGGCTTGTGATAATGCCTACAAGTTTTCCTTCCGCCGTCCCATCTTCTGTTACGGCCATCGTCGCATGACCTGTTCTTTCCTTCAGATCCAATACATCCTGTAAGGTAGCATCCGGACGAATGTTGGAATCGCTGTAAACAAAACCTGCCTTCGTCATTTTTACACGCTTTACCATTGCGGCCTCATCTTCTACGCTCTGAGAACCATAGATAAAGGAGATTCCTCCTTCTCTAGCTAAAGCACATGCCATACGCTCCCCGGATACAGACTGCATGATGGCAGATACCATTGGGATATTTAACGATAATGCAGGTTCTTCCCCTTTTTTAAATTTTACAAGAGGTGTTTTCAATGAAACATTTACTGGGGTACAATCAGAGCTGGAATATCCAGGTACCAATAGGTACTCGCTGAAAGTACGAGAGGGTTCTTCAAAATAATACGCCATAGTTCACATCTCCTTTTCTACTCAACTTATAAACTTTCCCGATTTATAATTGATATTTTAATACATTATAATGATTATCTGTTTTGAAGTCAATATAGTTTTGAAAAGATTTTCATTACCAGAGGCAGATGGTAAAGTTCTACCTTTTCACTCTTTTCTAACATGTGGCACTCTTTAAGGAAATGGGGATGATTATTGAAACATCCATTCAATAGGAAAAGGACAGCACAAAGGCTGTCCTATATCTACAGGTTAAGGATGTAACTGGGCATATAACTGACAATAGGTTTCAGCACTCTTTTCCCAGCTGACATCTGTATTCATAGCATTGCGTACAAGAATCTTCCAATCTTCTGGACGGTTATAGTATACATCTATTGCATTATACATAACCTGTACCATTTCATCTGAATTATAGTTCGCAAAACTGAATCCATTTCCAGTCTTATCAAACTCATTATACGGAGTTACCGTATCCTTCAATCCACCTGTTTCACGTACTAATGGTAATGTTCCATAGCGCATGGAAATTAACTGTGAAATACCACATGGCTCAAACAGAGATGGCATGAGGAATAAATCACTTGCCGCATAAATACGGTGTGCTAAAGAATCACTGTATCCGTTATAGAATGCAATTTTACCTTTATTGCCTTCTTCTAGCTGACGCATTTTCTCTTCGATTCCGCTTTCCCCACTACCTAAGATGGCCACTTGAATTGGCATTGCACAGATTTCAGAAAGTTTTTCCATCATCAGATAAAAACCTTTTTGCCATGTCAGTCGAGATACTGCCCCAACCAACATCACATTAGGATCTACCGTAAGACCAAGTTCTTTCTGTAATGCCATCTTATTTTCTTTTTTCTCTTTCGCTACATTTACTTTATTGTAATGATATGGTACATCCGGATCACTCATCGGATTCCACATTTCGATATCGATGCCATTGGTAATACCCCATAAATCATACTTACGAATGTTTAATACCATTTCCATATGTTCACCATACTGTGGTGTTAAGATTTCCTGTGAATACGTAGGTGATACCGTTGTTACTTTATCCGCATATAAGATACCCGATTTCATAAAGCTGATGCCACCGTCATAGCGGACATTGCCATTATCGAAAATACGATAATCTAAGCCTAAGCAACTATCCAGCATCTCAGGACCAAAATTACCCTGGAATGCGAGATTATGAATCGTATAAACAAAGCGGATATTGCGATAACGCTCATCAAAGCTGTGCCCTTCTTTGCACATTGCCGGTAACATACCAGTGTGCCAATCATGACAATGCATGATTTCCGGGAAGTAATTCAGCTGATTCAACATTTCTAATACGGCTTTCTGGAAGTAAGCAAAACGCTCACCATCATCGATATAACCATACAAGCCATCACGTTCAAAGTATCCTTTATGTTCTACGAAATAAAATTTAACTTCTTTACGTGTTGTAGACCAAATATTCACAGGTACTTCATGATAAGCAATGGATACACTATATTGTGCCTCTAACTGCATTTCCTCATGAAACTTCTGTGCTATTTTTAAATACATAGGCATGATTACACGAACTTCATGTCCTTTTTTCACCAGCTCCTGAGGTAAGGAACCTACAACATCTGCCAGCCCTCCACTTTTAATAAAAGGAAGACCTTCTGATGCGACCATCAATATTCTTGCCATTAGATTTTATCATTCCTTTTCACGTACAGTGGCTGATCAGGATGTCCGATCAATTCTTTTTTACGAACGATTCTAGCCTTCTTATCCACTACTACATTTTCTATATGCACATCTTCTCCAATGATGGCACCAGGCAGGATAATACTGTTTTTGATAACAGCGCCTTTTTTGATGACAACACCACGTCCGATAACACTATTCACAATGTCGCCTTCAACGATACAACCGTTGGAAACCATGCTGTTTTGAACGGTGACATCACTATAGTACTGCGTTGGACAGGAGTCATTTGTACGTGTATAGATTGGCCAGTCACTGTTAAACAAGTCCATTGCCTTATCGTAATCCAATAAATCAATATTCGCATTAAAGTAACTCTTGAAGTCGTTCACACATGCGACAAAACCACGGTGAGCCACACCACGAATATCCAATTCTGAACATTCTTCATTTACAATATCACGGAACCAATATAATGATGATATATTAGCCGCCTTTTTCACTAACGAAATGAACAAATCTTTACTCATGACGTAAGTTTCTAATGAAATTGTTTTGCTCTTCGAGTTCCCACGATTCTTTTCAATAGAAAGAACGCCTTTTTGTTTATTTAAGTTCAATACATCACAGTTAATGAAAGCTTCTTTTGCGTTATCCACATTTTGATATAACATGGTAATATCTGCGCCGCTTTCAATATGTGCATCCAACAGATTTGAGAAATCCTGACGATAAATCATATGTGCAGGAGCAAGGATGACATATGGCTGATTTACATCTTCAATTGCCTGCATGTTAAACATATAGGAATTGATATCATTGTTATAGAAATCCACATCATCCATATTCTTTGCAGGCAGGATATGCAGTTTTCCACGTTTTGAGTTGATGTTGTAATGACGGCCGGTTCCCAGATGTTCAATCAAAGAACGAGGATTCGTCTTAACAAACACTTTGATGTGGTTAACACCACTATTACTCATATTAGAAATAGGAAAGTCAATCAGACGGTATCTTCCCAAAAAGGAGAATGCGGATACCGGGCGATAGTCTTCCATTCCTTTGACATTTACATTAGGTCCTTCATAATTTACGATTCCAAATGCATTGCACATATTACTCACCCCTCACTCTCTTACTGATCAGCTCAATATTTTCACTGTCAGGACTGCCGACAACAGCACCGGCATCTACCTTCACGCCTTCTGCGATAATCGCACGATGAATGATTGCACCTTCTCCGATTTCAACATTTGGCATTAGCACAGAGTCATTAACTTTCGCACCTTCCGCTACTTTTACGCTTGTGAAGAGGACAGAGTTATTAATTTCACCATTGATGACACAACCCTGATTAATATATGCATTATTAACTTTGCCTTTTGGTCCGATAAAGTGTGGAACCGTGGCAACATCTTCTGTATAAATCTTCCAATCCGGATCATTTAAATCCAATTCATTATTGGAACTTAACAAATCCATGTTTGCTTCCCATAAAGAATCAACAGTTCCAACATCTTTCCAATAGCCTTTGAATTGATATGCGTATAAACGCTTATTCTCATTCAACATCGCAGGAATAATATCTTTACCGAAGTCATGATTACTGTTAGGATCATCCATATCAGCAACCAACATTTTACGAAGTTGTTTCCAATTAAAGATGTAAATACCCATAGAAGCCAGGTTGCTCTTTGGCTTTTCTGGTTTTTCTTCAAATTCCACAATACGATCTGTTTCATCCGTATTCATGATACCAAAACGGCTTGCCTCTTTCATAGGAACCGGCAATACTGCAATTGTGGCATCTGCATCACATGCTTTATGGTGAGCCAGCATTTTAGAATAATCCATCTTATAAATATGGTCACCGGAAAGAATCAGAACATATTCCGGATTTTGCTGATCGATGAAATCAATGTTCTGTGAAATAGCATCGGCAGTACCGCGATATACATCAAAAGCAGCTCCGTCTTTTTCACGTGGAGGCAGCACGTATACTCCACTATCCTTTGCGTCCAGACCCCAACGCTGTCCAGCCGCCGCATATGAGTTCAGCAATACACTTTCATATTGAGTCAGCACACCAACAACATTGATGTTAGAATTGGCACAGTTACTTAACGGGAAGTCGATAATTCGGTATTTCCCTCCAAAGTACACTGCAGGTTTTGCGATCTTTTTGGTTAAGGCATACAGTCGTGTACCTCGACCTCCGGCCAAGATCATAGCCAGCATGTTATTTTGTCTCATGTCGAAACCCCCCTTTAGGATTTACTATATATTAAGTATAAAGGCTTTTGCTTTAAATTTCCACCCTTTTTGTTAGAAAATTGAAGATTATGTATGCGTTTTCAACATTTTTCGTGAAAATTCGTCATCAAGCAAAAACATGCAGCTTTGTCAAGAACCAATTTCCGTGCCTTTTTGCCAACTCCTTGGCGAAATGGTCCTCTTCATTAACCGCATGTTCATTATATTAACGTATGTTGCAACATATGCCTATCAATTTCTTATTCCATTTTCTTCCATATACGATTGTATAATTAAACGAAATCATACATATTCAACAAATCATCTACTGATGTTTGCCGGCGTTCTTCGCCTTCCAGGACCTTTACGATTTTTCCTTCATTTAAAATAATCGTCTTATTGCCATATTCCAATGCCTGTTTCATGTTGTGTGTAATCATAAGCGTCGTAATATGATGCTCTTTCACCATACGCTCTGTGATGTCCATCACTTGTTTGGCCGTTTTCGGATCTAAAGCCGCTGTATGCTCATCAAGCAGTAATAATTTCGGTGTTACGATGGTTGCCATTAAAAGCGTCAAGGCCTGTCGCTGACCACCGCTGAGCAGTCCGACATTTGTTGTAATACGCTCTTCCAAGCCCAAGCCTAAAGATGCTAATTGTTCAAGAAAGAATTTACGATCTCCTTTCTTGATAGCCTTACTTAACGTCGTACGTTTTCCTCGGCTATACGCCAGTCCCAGATTCTCTTCAATCGTCATATGGGGAGCCGTGCCTTTCATCGGATCTTGAAATAAACGCCCAATCACTCTGGCTCTTTTATATTCGGGCGCATAAGTGATATCCTGACCATCCAAGATGATTTCTCCTGCATCACATTCCAACGTACCACTGATTGCATTTAATAAGGTACTCTTACCGGCACCATTTGTCCCTAACACACTGATGAAATCACCATCATCTATATGGAAAGATAAATGATCCAAAGCGATGCGTTCATTACTGGTGTTTGGATAAAACGTAACACATACATCATTTAAGTCCAGCATGTTTTCTTCTCCTTTTCTTTCCTTTTACATATGGCAATGAAATAGCAAGCGCCACTAATATTGCCGAGAATAAGTTTAAATCACTTGCGCCAATGCCAAATTGCAGAGCAAAGGTTAAGATAAAGCGGTAAATAATAGCACCGCTGATGACTGCCGCAAATTGAAACGGTAATGTCTTTTTACGGAAGAAGGCCTCACCGACAATAATACTGGCAAGACCGACCACCATCATACCGACGCCTCCACTGACATCCGCAAAGTTTTGATACTGTGCAAAGATACCTCCCGCAAAAGCCACAAGCGCGTTCGCTAACGTGATTCCCATGATTTTCATCGCATCGGAATTAATGCTGCTTGCCCGCACCATGGCCTCGTTATCTCCCGTGGCACGAAGACTCATACCAAGCTGTGTTTTTAAAAAGGCATACAGTAAGATCATCAGGAATAATAGTATCACAAGAATTACGAAAGCTTTGGTATTTGCGCCAAAGATTCCCTTTAACGGAGTGAAGATCGTCGTTTTTCCAAAGATCGAAATATTAGGCTGACCGCCCATGATCTTCAGATTTATGGAATACAGTGCCGTCATTGTCAAAATGCCTGCTAACAATGGCTGTATGCGACATTTCGTTTGTAAGATGCCGGTAATTCCACCTGCCATGGCGCCTAACACAAAAGCCATGAAAACACCGAGAAACGGATGCCCCATTTGCGCGATGATTGCCGATATTGCACAACCAGTCGTAAAGCTTCCATCAATGGTCAGATCCGGTATATTTAATACCCGAAACGACAGAAAGACACCCAATGACATAATGGAGAAAATCATCCCTAATTCAATTGCGTCTTGCAAAACAGCTAATGACATGCACTTCATCCTCTCTTTAAATTGCTTATTCGCCCTTCATCATAACCAGATTCTCACGGTTTTTCACCGTATCCGGTAACTGGATGCCCAAGGCTTTTAACGTATCTTCATTGATATAAGTGTTTAAATCATCTTTAAATACTTTTACCGGGATATCCGCAACCGCTTTTCCTTTTAAGATTTGATCCACCATTTTCGCGGTTTCTTTTCCCAAGTTCGTATAATTAATGCCGACCGTCGCAAAGCCTCCATCACTTACCATGGAGTCCGCGCCTGTATATACCGGCACTTTTTTCTTATTTGCAGTTTCAACCAATGCGGTGATGGAACTTGCCACCGTATTATCATTGGGCGCAAAAATCGCATCGCATTGATCGGTCAATACCGAAATGGCACTTTGAATTTCACTGATATTTTTACCACTGCCTTCCACCAATTTGATATCGTGTTGCTTACAGAATGCTTTCGCTTTCTTTAGGTTTGATACCGAATTTGCTTCACCGCTGTTATAAATAAAACCAAGTGTTTTCATGGATGGATCGATTTCTAATGCTAATGCTAAAATCTGATCAACTTGAATTTCATCACTTGTTCCTGTGATATTTTTATCCGGTTTCTTTAAATCCGTGATCAAGCCGGCACCAATCGGATCACTGACAGCAGAGAAGACAACAGGAATATCCTCACTGTAATTTGCCGCCGTTACCGCTGTTGGCGTCGCTATCGCTACGATTACATCGCTGTTATTACCGGCAAAGGTTGATAATATAGAATTTAGCGTATTTTGCTGATTACCGGCATCTTTAAATTCAAGCTTAATATTTTCTCCATCTTTATACCCTAATGCTTTCATTTCTTCTTTAAAACTGTCCCGAATTTCATTTAATGATTTATGCTCTACAATTTGGGCAACGGATACAGTGGGCACCTTTTCATCCTTGCTACTGTTGCCACATCCTGCTAACATCGTTGTTCCTAAGACAGCCGCAGCTGCCATCTTCAATAATTTTTTCATATAAGTTTCCCTTCCTTTTCACATTGTGTTTTATCTTTTCTTCTTGTACGTCATGGTTATGATGTATACACCATCGCCATTCTTCTGCGTTTTTTAACACAATGACCACCTCCCTTTATCAAAAAAAGCATCCGTCCTAAAAGTCCTCTGACTTCAGGACAGATGCTGTATCATTCATCTGCGGTACCACCTGATTTGGTGTGTTTGTTACTTTCACACCCACCTCATTCAAAATGCAATAACATTTCTAGCCTGATAACGTTGGCATACGTCTTGGATACTAAGCTTCCGCGTTTCCCCTTGCCCTCCAGAGTCCATTTACAAAACGGCATCGCTATCCCTTTCCAGCTAATGGGACTCTCTGTAAGCACCTATCTTGTTTTATCTCTCTGTCTTTGGTTTCTTCTAGGATACACCTCTTATTTGCATATGTCAACATTATTTTTCAATATAATTTCTGAAAATATTTTCATTAATGCTGCTTAACTTTCTTATTTTCATTTACCTGACAAAAAATAACCTTTTTTAAAATCCTCTGGATGATCTTTCATAAGAATCCCATAATGACTGCCATATCGTCCGGTATCATTCACTTTTGCGACTTTCACTCTTTCTCTGCCATACTCAATTCCTTGTGCACAACTAGTAAACAGCCTTTCCCTTTGTTCATTCAAACAACTAACTTCGCCATTATCAGAAAGCTTTCCATGCAATACCTTTACACCTACGACACAACGTCCATCTTTCAAATGGAAACATTCTTCAATAACAGCTAAGAAAGGGATGTCCAATTTCTTATAAAACATCTTTTTATAAAAAGGTTCTGTTTTTTCTGCCACATGAATGCCCAATTCACTATGAACATCAACGAAATCTAAATACATCCCTTTTAAATGCTTTCTACCGGCATCTGCTAATTGATCAAACACATCCTTAAGGTTCGTCGCATCTGCGTCTACTGCAACGACATAACTTTGTTGTTCCTCATATATCATCAATTGTAAATATAGTGCCTGAATCGTTTTATCTTTTTTCGCATAGGCTTTCAAAGCCGCTTTTAATTCCTTGGGCTCTTTCGCAGGTTCTCCTATCATCACATGTTCCTGGGCATGAAGCACGCGCTCACTATGTCCTTTTTCTCTGATTTCCTTTTGTTCCTTTAAAGAAAGAACCAATTCTTTTGGATAGACGATATTCATCCCGTATGGATCTACGACAAATCCTTTTATTTCTTCACTCTGAATGATAATCTTAGCATAATCATCGAACGTGAACGTCAAGGCATGCATCCTATCTTTGTTTGGATATTTTTGCATCTCTTCTCCACTTGTAAATGCCATAAAATATTGATCGCCTTTTGTTGTCGCAAGGGAGGGAAACGTAAACGTCGTTTTTTCATCCAATATTTGTTTCCCATCTGCACCTTCTTTAAGTTCACCGTGAATTACTACTGGCATTAAGAATTTCACCTGCATTAATTCATCATACATATGATTTTCCGATTCCGGTGTCTGCACTTCGCGCAGAACCTGAACACTGTTAAGAAAATCTTGTGCATCTGTTTTAAACTGTTTGTTCATTTTCAAGTTCTCCTTTATTTATGATATGGGTTATGATGTAAGATCATATAAGCACGGTAAAGCTGTTCCAGCACCAAGACGCGTGTCATTTGATGCGTAAAGGTTAAATCTGATAATTTCCAACGCCAATTCGCTCTGTCGATTACCTTTTTACCAGGCCCTAAAGAACCGGCAATCACAAAGGTAATATTACTGGATTGATAAGTCTGTAACTTTTCTATTTTATCAGCCAAGGTTTCACTGTTTATCATCTCACCCCATAGATCAAGCAGAATCACATATTCCTGATCTTTTATTTTTGCTAACAGACGTTCTCCCTCTTTTTCCTTCACCAATGCATTTTGTGCTTCACTATTTGCTTGCGGTGCGATTTCATCATTTACTTCTATAATCTCTAATTTGGTAAAGGGCCGTAACCGCTTTTCATATTCAGCAATTTGTGCCTTCACAAATTTCTCTTTGATTTTACCGACGGCAATTATTTTTATCATGCGTGTTTTCCTTTCCAATAAAATAAATTTTTAATCTTTTCCTTACATGTCTTCCAAAATATGATACCATAAAATAAGTAAAGGAGGAAATCTAATGCGAAAGAAGAGGCAAGGATTCACCTTAATAGAAATTATTGTCGTGTTGGTCATTCTGGGAATTTTGCTGGCCATTGCCACGCCTTCTATACTCGGCTATGTTCAAAAAGCAAAAGATTCCCGCCTGTTGCAAGAAGCCAGACATGTCTTGGTAGTAAGTAAAGACTATGGTTTACGACTGCACACGAAGGAAGAATTACAAAATCTGTCGACGGATGAAGTCATGGAAAAGATCATGAAGGATGCCGAAGTAGAAGGCGAATTGCTGGAAATTCATCTAAATAAAGCGCAAGATAATGCCGGTGATTTTATTGTGAAGATTGAAGATAAGTATCTTTCTTACAATGATGAAAAACAGGAATTTTCCTTTTTAAAGAGCTATGATAATGCGTTTGTGAAAGCCAATAAGATTATAAAGCAATTGCTAAATCAAGATAAAGAAGCTTATCAGATCCTGTATTCGTATTATTATAAAGCCGATCAAACACCGAATAAAACCGGTGCTCTTGATAGTGAAGGGCCTAATTTTGGCTCCAAGATTCGTGTCGAATTAGAGAAAAACGGAATCGATGCAGATGCATATAGTTTTCGTATATACAACGATAACAACAATTGTAAAATAACTATTGCGACAAGGCGGATTACCATAGCAGATGCCCATCAGCAACAAATTGACATCGTGCAGTATGATTATGGAAAAGGCGGTAAGTTTCATACCGAACCGACCATCAAGAAAGGAAAAGTTCCCGTTGTAATTAAAAAAACTGAGGATCAAAGTACCCATCAACAAGTTACGTATCCAGTCCTTGATGTAGAACATGCCACTTGGGAATAAGCACCATTGCAAGGACACTTTGTTTGCTATACACAAAAAAGCAATCTACGCATGAACATTTGATTTTACGGATATCTAAATTATCGTAGGGATAAGCGATACCTCTAAATTATCATAGAGTTTC
>NZ_JAJCPX010000037.1:0-32632 GCF_020563125.1 Longicatena sp. 210702-DFI.1.196
GAATTTCAACCATGCCTGTACATGGTTGAAATATAGCGACTGCCTGTCGCACAAAAAGATGAACCTTTGGATCCATCCTAGAAATATTTGATGTAGTGTTTCAGATCTCGTTTATTCTCATAACCATTTTCCATCATGATTTCATATAGCACCTTACGATCAATATCAGCTGCCATGCGGATACCATGATAACCATTACGTTTTACAACCTTTTCAAACTCTTTAATAATTTCACTTGTCATTTCCTTATTTTCTCTAGTTTCATTCGTGAATACCATTTGAATGATACTGACAAGATTATCAGAATACAGTGTTCCATAAGGTGTTCCATGAACATAGCCGACTACTTTTCCCTCAAGCTCTGCGACTAGAATCAAGTCAATGCCGGCATCCAATATGTTTTGAATACGTTCTGCCACTTTCTCCTCATCGTATGCATAACCTAGTTTAAGGTTTAATTCATGGATGTCATGGTAATCGTTTGTGGTAATTCTTCGGATTACATAATTTTCCATACAATTCCTTCCTTTCCTTCTTTGTGCAAATCACTTATAGTCTATCATAGAACATAGAACTTTGTAACAAAATCTTTCACTTTTTGTGTATCTTTTAAATGCTACGTTTTATTAAATCGCAAGCTCATTGTATAGTTTCTATAGTATGTCCAGATTTTCAATACGTATACTCTTTTATCGTATGCAGATGGTAGGTAACGGTGAAGTGCTTTCCATGTTCTTATCAAGAAGATGTATACAACTGAAAGTCTTTTATATTTAATTTATCCCGTTTTATTCACTGCATATCTCCATCCGTTTTTAAAACCATTATAGCATGCGTATTTCAGCAATGACATTTTTTTCTGCTATTGAAAACTGCTTACTTCGCGATATTTTATACCTATATAAAAAAGAGGTGTTACGACAATTGTATCACTGAACATTGTCCTACAGCCTCTTTACGATGATTACGCTTGCCAATCGCTATGAAAACTTCCCTGCGCATCTGTTCTTTCATAGGTGTGTGCACCAAAGCAGTCACGCTGTGCCTGGATTAGATTTGTCGGCAAAGCGGCACAGGTAATCCCTTGCATGTATTGTAAGGCACTTGTAAAGATGGGAAGATGCAGGGATTGTAAAACACCCATACTTACCAGATTTTGTAAATCGTGTCGCGTTTCTGCCAGCTTTTTCTGATAAACACTTGATAAGATCAGATTATCATAAGCACATGCTTCTTTAAATGCCTGCATGATATCCTTTAGAAAAGCCGATTTGATGATACAGCCATTTTGCCAAATATTTGCTAAGGCAATGCAATCAATATGATATTCTTTCTGTCTTGATACACTCGTGATTAAGGAAAAGCCTTGGGCATAGATGCTCATTTTCGCTGCTAACATGGCTTTTTCTAACATCTGTAAGAAAGCTTCTTCTGTTATTTCCATCTTACAGGATGCATGCGGATATAAGGCAGATGCCTGGGTACGTTCCACATGGTTCATAGATAGAAAACGTGTCTGAACTGCTTCGGTAAGACTTGGTATTGCCACACTATAATCAAAGGAAATCTGACTTGTCCATTTCCCCGTCCCTTTCTGTCTGGCAACATCACTGACATAATTTACTAACCAGCCTTCCTTTTTATCGTCCTTACGACGTAAAATATCACAAGTGATATCCATCAGATAAGAATTTAATGGGCCTTGTGCGAGACGATGAAATGCCATTTGGATCTTTTTCATATCCTGCTGATAATAGTTCTTTAACAATGCATAACTTTCCGCAATTAATTGCATATCCGCATATTCAATACCATTATGAACCATCTTAACAAAATGCCCGGCACCTTTTTCCCCGATATAAGTACAGCAAGCAGATCCATCATCATTTTGTGCAGCCATTGCGGTTACGATGCTAGCCACTTCTGCATATGCCTTACGATCTCCACCGGGCATAATGCTTGGCCCCTCTAATGCCCCTTTTTCGCCACCGGATACACCACAGCCAATATAACGGATACCGACTTCTTTTAATTCCTGCTGCCGACGTTCTGTATCAAGGAAGAAAGAATTCCCACAATCCATAAGAATATCGCCTTGACTCAAAAGCGGAACTAAGGAAGAAATTACGCTATCCACAACTTTTCCCGCTGTCACCATCAATAAGATCTTACGTGGTTTTTCTAAACTATCCACAAAATCTGCGATATTTTCATAGCCATGTAACAATGGATATTTTTGACAACAAGCTTTTGTCACATCTGTTTCAATATTAAAGACACTGATGGAAAACCCTTTATTGGCAATATTACGAGCCAACGATTGTCCCATCACACCTAATCCATACAATCCAATCTGTTTATGCATAAGCCACCTCATCAGCGATACGCTGTTGTAATTCGGCTTTGGCTTTTGCGGCGATCGTAGGTTCTAACAAGATTTCTACAATTGCCCTTGCCATCGCGATTGCACTGATTTTTAAACAACGTCTTCCTGCTTCTCCATTTGCTAATTCGCGAAATTCTTCGGTATGTCCACTGATCTTACGTTCAGGCAATAACGTCATAAACAAATTGCAGGCAGGAATCACGCGCGATACATTACCTAAATCTTCTCCACCTTTATCAGCTGGCATTCCTTCCATCAATGGCTCTTTTAAATAGGTAAGTTCCGCTTTTAAAAGATCTCCTAAAATGGCATTGGGGGTTCTGCCTAAATAGCCGGGAATTTCTTTATAGTGAACCTTACATCCTGTAGCCATGGCCATTCCTTCTGCCATTTGATAAATCTTTTCTCTGGTTTTTGCGATATCTGCCACATGCATGGTGGAGATTTCTACTTCTACCTTAGTATAATCGCTGATTCGGCCGATATCCTGATTGGTTTTTGGTAAGATACAACAGATATGAATATCATCCTTTAATTGCTGACGCAACAGACCTATTCCTTGATAGAATAAGACAGCTGCATCCAAAGCATTGATTCCATTTTCGGGATGGCTTTCCGCATGAGCGCTTTTTCCATGATACTCAATTATAAAATCTGTAAAACTTGCACATTCACCGCCGATTCTAGTAATAGCACTTGTCGGATGCATGAAATATAACACATCTACACCATCAAATACATGATTATCCAGCATGATGATCTTGCCACCGCCTTCTTCTTCTGCCGGTGTACCAAAGACTTCAATGCTGCCACATAGATTACTTTCATCCAACACCTTTTTGACTGCCAGCGCAGCTCCCATTGCACTTGTCGCAATCAACTGGTGACCACAAGCATGTCCGATATCGGCTAATGCATCATATTCGGCGATTACTCCAATACGCAAGCCTTCTCCTTTTTTATATACGGCATGGAAGGCGGTATCTAAACCGCCTGCTTTTTCCTGTACCGTAAAGCCTTGTTCTCTTAATTCACGACATAATACCTTGCACGCCTTATGTTCCTGAAAAGCAATTTCCGGATTCATGTAAAGATAACTAGCGATATTAGAAAGATGTTCTAAGTTCTCCTCTACACTTTCATCACAGAGCTGCTTTATGTCTTTACGTTCCATGAATGTCCCCCCTACACGATATCAAAGAAGGCTAATACAATAGATGCAATGATGATACCAAGCAAGATTCCACCATATTTCGTACCTTTTTTCTTCATGTAGAAATAAATTCCGGCAATTAACGCAAATGGCAATAATCCTGGCATGATTCCATCTAAAATATTTTGTAACAGAATCGGATCACTGTTTTCCAATTTGAAACCAGCTGTTGTAGTTAAGGATACATAACTTGCTGATAATGCTCCCATCATCATTAACCCTAAGATACTGCAAGCATCAATAATACGATTCATCAAACCGCTTTGAATCAGTTTACCGATAGCGTTACGTCCTAAAGAATACCCTAATTTACACATATACAAGCCAATAAAATAACCGGCTAATGGGAATAACAATACGAAGAATGCTCCGATGAGATTGTTACTTAAAGCCATCGTCGTAGCCAAAGCCAGACAAATTGGTTTTAATGTTCCCCATATCAGCGTATCACCGATACCGGCAATTGGTCCCATCAGACCCGTTTTTAAGGCGATGATCATCTCTCCGGAAATATCATCCGGATTCATACTTTTTTCTTCTTCTAAAGATAAGGTAATACCATGAATAACAGAGCCAATCGTACCTTCGGTATTAAAGAACTGTAAATGACGTTGCAGTGCTTCCTGATAATCATCATCATTTGGATATAGCTTTCGCAATGCATTCTGCTGAGATGCGCAGAAGCTTAACGACTGCAAACGATCGTAACAGTGTGAAACTTCACACAGCCAATACCATTTATTATATGCCTGAAAAATATCCTTATTGGTAATCTTTCTTTCATTTGTGTTCTCTGCCATAACTATACCTCACTTTCCTTATTCTTTAAGAATAGATATAACAGTGCAATACATGTACCGAAGATGGCAACTCCCATCGTTGCTACTTCAAAATAAATGACAATGAAATAACCGATAACGAAGAAAGGAAGGAATTCTTTCTTTCCGATAGTATAAACAGCTAAGGCAAAACCGATTGCAGGTAATACCCCGCCGGCAACTTCAATTCCATGCATTGCCCATGCAGGT
The DNA here is from genome assembly GCF_020563125.1 of Longicatena sp. 210702-DFI.1.196. Lineage (NCBI taxonomy): Bacteria > Bacillati > Bacillota > Erysipelotrichia > Erysipelotrichales > Erysipelotrichaceae > Longicatena > Longicatena sp. 210702-DFI.1.196. The sequence goes on from NZ_JAJCPX010000037.1 coordinate 4,628, forward strand.
ATCGCATTGATCATACTTTCTACCAATGTCGGTGCTAAGATGTTTGCTAAGAAGATTGGTACAGCTGTTAATACAAAGGTTAAAATCATCGGATAAACAGATGCATTTCTTGTAACCGCGTTAAAATCTTTCTTCTCCACGCTTTTTTCAGCACGAATGGTGAATGTAGAGTTAATGGAATATTTAATATTCCATAACACGGAACCAAGAATACCGAAAGGTACCGCTAAGACAGTTGCCGCATGAGCGTCTAATCCTGTACGAAGAGCAATGGGAATTGCTACTAATGCCGCACTAGATGCGCAAGCCGGAACCGTTCCGCCTGGATAAATAATACCAAGGTACATCAGTTCCAGAGAACCACCGATTAATAATCCCTGTTCGATCTGTCCGGTAATGATACCCAATAAAGCGCCTACCAATACCGGCTGTCCTAAGGTATCACTCAATGTATAACCAAAATCAGTTGTTGAAACAAATTGCCAAATACCGCAAAATGCCGCGACTAATAATAAACCTGTGTCCATAAATTTTTTCCTCCTCTACTCATGAAAATCAAGTTTGTCTATGACTTTATCTACTTCATACTTCTGTTGTGTAGGTACGACTTGAATATACATTTCACATCCTTTCTCCATCATTTCTCTTAACAATTTGACATCCTTTGCATCAAAGGTAATGCCACTTGGTGTACTGACTCTTCCAGAGCCGCCACCTAAGCCCCCTATTTGAATAATTGGCATTGGGAATTCTTTCATCAATAATGCATGACAATCTTCAACGTTCTTAAACAGCAGCAATACCTTGCCATCTCCAAACGCATTTTCCTTCCAACGTTGACTGCTTTCCTCTATGGTAAAGATATCCACCTTCACATTTGAAGGTGCTGCCATTTTATATACACTTGCCAAAAATTCATCCTTTGCCAACATATCATTTACAATGATGATACGATTTGCATTGGCCTGTTTTACCCATTTTGTAACGACCTGTCCATGAATCAAACGAAAATCAATTCGTATTAAGCTAATTTCTGCCATTATGTTTTCCTCCTCTATGACAAGTTTTTCAACAGCTTGATAACATCTTTCCCGCTGCTTTGTAAAATTGACAGACCTACATCAATCAATTCCTCCCGGCTGTGATGATCTTTTTGTGATGTGATTTCAATATACATGGCCAGATTCAATCCTGATATGACTTGCATATCATAGCGTTGAGATAAGATAGCACATGTTGTACAAGGGGTTCCTCCGAATAAATCTACCAAACACAAAACTTTCTTCCCGGCTTCTTTCTGTAAGGCTGCTTCCATCATTTCCTTATATTCTTCTGGAGGCATGCCAGGCAGTAATGAAAATGAATATACATTTTCGCTTTTGCCTGCAATCATTTCTGCGGATTTAATAAGTTCTTCACCAAATCTTCCATGTGTACAGACAAAGATGCACAAATCCTTTTCCATACGATCCTCCTTCCTGCTTTTACTCTTTCACCTTCCTTTTAGCAAGTTGTGTGCCAATAGAAAAAAGTGCCGTGAACATCAGCACTTTTCCTTATACGAAGCATAGTGTGTTATTCTGTGTCGAAGATATCCATCACATAAGCGATTTCTGTGTCAGAGATTGTTATTTGAAATTCATCCTCTAAAATGCGCAATGCCGTTTGGATGATATGATATAGCTTTTCGTCTGCTTTAATACGTTCTTCCATGCCGACATAGGGCATTTCTTCCTTACGGATACAGCGCTCTATCATACATCCTACATGTAGCATATAACCAATCAACACACGATTATAATCATCAATATCTAACATTTTTGAAATGACACGGAAGGATTTACGAATGAGAGCATCCGCTTTGATCGGATCTAGAAAAACAAGCGTTTCTTTTAAGAAATTATTGGTCATTAAGTTCGCTGAAACGATTTCTTCGCCTTCTACCCCTAGATTCATCGCAATAATCTGATTTAATTGGGAAAAGCCATCTTCTAAGATAATCTTATCACTGGAGATATAGGCTACATCTTGAATATGCAAATCACATGCACCTACAACAGCCAAGACTCGTTTCCCACTTAGATCCTTTTGTTTAAAAGTTTCGGTATTGCAGGGAATAATCTCAATACTGCATTCTTTTACCAGTGGCAAAGCACTGCAGATTAAATCTCCTAATTTAATAGCTGCGCCTTCTCCACTCATACAAGTCGTAATAATCACATATTGTTCCCCATTTTGTTGCTGCAGATTCTTTGAATATAGCTTGCCGATATAGGGCGTATAACTACGTAATTCTTTATATAGATCATCCAATGTATATTCCAGCAGCATGGTTTTTCGCAATGCTTCTAATACAAAGGGCGTTGATATCATATCAATGGTCCGAATAGGAATCTGTGTCTTTTGCGAAATGATGTCCCCAAAGGATAAGAGAGAGCCCATATCCACTAACATCAAAACCCCTTTTCCCTCATTGATTTCCTTCACCTTTTCCGTAACGACCTCTAAAAAATCATCCACATTCTGATGCAGGCTCATATCCAGCGCATGACCATGTGTAGTATGTAAAAGTGAATTTGCCACATCCACCATATTGCGCGCTACCCCATTTCCATGTGCTAACGCCAGTAAACCAATCGCCCCATGCTTTCCCTCATTTTCCTTTTCCACACATAAAAACATGGTGAAAAATAAGAGCTCCTGATCTTTTAGTTTCATATCCAATTCCATTTCCAGAAAATCGCGTATTTCTCTGGCTGCCGCATATTCATTAGGATTTTCCCGCATGACCTTATAGATTCCATCATTAATTTCATAAGTATCGCGTTTATGCTCCGCTATTGCAGAAACATGCATCGCCATAGCTACGCAAATTTTTTTCGAGAAATGACAGCTTAAACGCTGTTCTGCTAAAGATAAGGCAACCTCCACAGCATGATAAATATGAATCGGTATGATCTTATGCAACATATCCATATCTTCATGCTCATCAGTGATACGATCTGACAAAGTTTCCATATATTGCTCAATATAACGACGTATAAAAGAATTGGCCTCCGCAATCGAATAACCGCGACGTTCATAACCTATCAGCTTACGACTGATTTCATGATAAATATCGGAAAATTTCTCATCATAATTTTCTTCCGAGGTTGTTTGATCATACAATATATACTCTTCATGAAGTGGCAGATTTTTTTCTATTTCTTGCATCTTTTCAGCATTTAATAATCCACGATAAATATGATCTTGCAAAATGGATGTCGTGATACGAATTTCATCGTATCCTTTCATTTTTGACTCAAGAAAGCCATTGGCACACAGTAATCGAATATCAGCTTTTAATTGTCCGATATTTCCTTTACAATCATAGGACAATAATGAACGCATGACTTTATTATGTACTTGAATCGGTATCATAACCTGATTATATTCCTGGGCAAAAAATTTCTCAATCAGCTCATAACGTTCTTTTATCGTTCGCTCATGCAAAGCAGGCATTGTGATCGTCATCGGGATTCTTCGTAAAAATGTCTGTAGTAAAGAAGATTCTACATTTTCTGTGGTTGCCGCGATAATCAATGTTCTTGCCGTACTATTTTCTTTCGCTCCTAAGCGGCGATATTCATTACGATCCATTAACATGAATAGCATCTCTTGTCCTTCAGGAGGCAGTCGATGTATTTCATCCAAAAATAAAACCCCATCGCGTGCCTGCTCCACTAAACCATCATTCGTTTTCTCTGCCCCTGTATAAGCACCCTTTACATAACCGAACAATTGACCCAACAGCAGCTGTGGATTATCCGCATATTCTGCACAGTTAAAGACGATAAACTTCGCATCCTCACCTAATACACCGTGTTCCTTGGCATAACGATACATGATTTCCGCAAACATTGTCTTTCCTACTCCGGTAGGACCAATCAACAGCGTATGCAACCCAAATGGCGGATAGATCATCGCTGCTTTTGCTTTCTTGATAACCGTCTTTAAACTGCCATCACTGCCAATCACATGCAAAAAGGCATCCGTCCCTATGGTTTCCTGCATTCGTATACTGTTTTTTAAGGTTGTTACTTCGTACTGTTCTAACCTTGTCTTACTTAATTCCTGTAATATCTTTGCATCAAAATAATATACCGGTCTTCCAATGACTTTCACAACCACTTTTTCCTGTACCAGACGATTGAGCTCTTTGCTCACATTTGCCCTGTCCATTTGTAAAACCGCCGCAAGATCTGCCGCATTTACCCCTTCATATCCTTCCATGATCTGTTTTATTGATACGGTTTGACACATTTGTTTCAGGCAATCAAATACTTTTGATTTCCTTAGCATTGTTCCACCTCAATTTCAGAATTGTCATAACATCTCTATATGTGATTATAGTTGATTGTACTTCTAAAGTCAAAGCGTTTTCTACCGTGGCAGAATTTTCCTGTATATGAGCTTTTTTTATATGCTGAAGTTGTCAATATTCTAATCTAATAAAACTTTATGTAGATATTCCTATTAAAGAACAAAAAAAGAAGACAGCTTATAAAACCGTCTTCTCTAGAAAGGTCGCATTATTTTTTGATAATGGATGTATTCCAATGTTCGTTTGGTGCTACTTCCAGTAAATCAGCTACCGTAGCTGCAACATTTGAAAGTCCTAGATCTTCATCCTGTTTCAATTCTACATCTGCACCATAAACAATAAATGGAACCTTGTTTAATGTATGGGAAGTCTTAGATTTAACAGGTGCATCTTCTTTTTTCTTCTTTTCATACATTTCATCAGCATTTCCATGATCTGCTGTAACGATTAAGATACCATTTACAGCATCCACCGCTTTCTTAACACGAGCCAGCTGTAAGTCAACAGATTCTACACCAATAACAGTAGCTTCAAAGTTACCGGTATGGCCAACCATATCGCCATTTGGATAATTCGTACGCAGGAAGTCATAATTTCCTGATTCAATAGCGGCACATAATACATCGGTGATTTCAGCAGATTTCATCCAAGGACGCTGTTCAAATGGTACAACATCAGAAGTGATTTCTACATAATCTTCCAATTTCTCATCAAATTTCTCAGAACGATTCCCATTCCAGAAGTATGTCACATGTCCATATTTCTGTGTTTCGGAAATAGCATATTCACGAATTCCGTGTTTGCATAATTCTTCTGTCAATGTATATTTGATCTTTGGTGGGTATGTTAAGAAGTTGTGAGGGATATTCAAATCTGCATCATACTGCAACATACCGGCATACATAACTTTTGGCATTCTCACACGATCAAACTTATCAAAACTGTCATCACCGTCAAAGGCTAACGAAATTTCCTGAGCACGATCGCCTCTGAAGTTAAACAGTACAACACTGTCGCCATCTTCGATCGTTCCCACTGGTTTGCCATCTTTTGCAATGACAAAGCCTGGCAGATCCTGGTCAATTACGCCTGTTTCGTTACGAAAGGTTTCTACTGCTTCAGAAGCAGAAGCAAACTGCCGTCCTTCACCTAAAACATGTACATGCCATCCTTTTTCTACCATTGCCCAGTTTGCTTCGTAACGGTCCATCGTAATCGTCATACGGCCGCCGCCGCTAGCAATGCAAGCATGGAAGTTATCATCATTTAATTCAGCCATGTAGTTTTCAATATCTTCAATATAGATCAATGCACTAGTTTCTGGAACGTCACGTCCATCTAACAGCGCATGAATGCGAACTTCTTTCACGCCATCTTCTTTTGCTTTCTTGATCAAAGCCTTCAAATGATTGATGTGAGAGTGTACATTTCCATCCGATAACAAACCTAAGAAATGCATTGTTCCTTCTTTACAATTGTTAACCAAAGCTTCCCACGTTTCAGTCTTGAAAATTTCTCCGGTTTCGATGTTTTCATTTACTAATTTTGCCCCTTGTGAGTAGATTTGTCCACAACCAAGAGCGTTGTGTCCAACTTCACTGTTACCCATGTCACCATCACTTGGCAATCCAACAGCCAAACCGTGTGCCTTAATTTCTGTGTGTGGGCAGTTTGCCCATAATTCGTCTAATGTTGGTTTATATGCTTTTTTAACGGCGTTACCAAATTCTGATGCATTGATTCCAACACCGTCCATAACCACTAATACTACTGGTCTTTTACTCATAGTATCCATACCTCCTGTCTACCTTATAAATATACCATCTTTTTCTTGTTTTAGAAACTGTTTTGTTCACAATCCCCATAGAAAAAACATCACTTTTCGTGATTTTTCTTTATGATAGTTTATGGGCACTATAAAATACGCATGAATGCCAGTAATAGAAACAGGATGCCACTAACCCACGATAAATTCCAATCTGCCAAGGAAGCGACATGCCTTCCTATATATGAACCAAAAAAGACCGCAAGGAAACCGACAGTGAAACTGATACATAAAACCAGTAAACGATCATGTACCTGTACGCCATAAGCAAAACCACTGACGATCGAATCAATTGATAGAGCAACCGCTAAATAAAGCGCTTCATGTAATGATAACTCTTTTGAATGATCGGCATCTGCCCGTGTTTCATCCAGATAAACATCAAGTACAAAGGATATGCCACTGTATTGAAAGGAAACTTTACGACTTTTTCGATCCTTTAAAAAAGATTTAATCGTTCCTTGAAAGAGTGCACTGACCCCCATTAAGAAAAAGATAGCAAACGAGAAAACAGCAGCATACTGAGGATGTAATACCTTTTGAAAAAGCCCTGCAGTATAAATAGAAACACCCAAAAAGCTTGTCCCTATCAATGCGATTAACAAAGTTGAACGTAATGGAATACGGATCTTTTGTGCACCATAAGCAAGAGATGCTAAAAAACTATCTAAACTTAATGCCACAACCAATAGGAAAGAAGTAATCATTTCGCATTCTCCTCTTTATTATGGTATTACACTATTGCATTTCGGTGACGGCTGCTGCAAAATTAAAAGCATCTCAATTCGCATGTTTTGCGTCATGAGATGCTTGTATTTTATAATTCTGTGATATTTCCTTTTTTATCGGCTAAGATCACACTCATATTCAAACTGTTTTTAACAGCTTCCGGTATTTCATTCCATTGTCGGCGATAAGAAAGGGAATCATTAAATGCAATGCTGTAATGTGTTTTTGTATCTTCAATATGCTTTAATACTTCACTCACCTTCACCGGTAATGGCTGTTTACGGCCACGTTTAATCCCTTGTACATTAATGACCCAACGCTTGTTTTCGTTATGGGCCTCGATAAAGTCTTTGTTTTCCACATATTCCCAGCCATGTTCATTTAGCCATCCTTTGATAAGGTTACGCAAATCTTCTGTATTTCGCTTCATCTTTGCTTTTCGTGCTGCCAGTTTTTCTTCTTCACTTTTTGCCGGACGACCGCGTTTTTTGTCAGGGAACATACGCTGGCGATTTGCTAAATCATGCAACTGAAAACGCACCGTTAAATGGGAACCAAATCCGGTATTACCTTTTGGGCGTTGTAAGATTTCATCTCCTTCTAACATTTTTTTATAAATAGCCTGACAGCAAGTAGGCATCGTCGCATGCTCAGGTGATACAGAGGCATGTAGCTGCTTAGAATTCACCTCAATGCAGGTTTTTCCCTCCTTTATCGCTGTCAGTTTCAAATTTTCAATAACTTCCAAGTAATCTTTAATTCCTGGACCTTTCATTTTAACACTCTCCTTTTATTGGTTACATTGTAATTGTTTTGTTTTGTCGAATGCACGCACATTCTGGCAGATTCTAAAAAATTTGTTTTTTTCTATAAAAGGAATGTCTAAATTTCTGTATCACATGATGAATCCATGATAAAATAAAAGGAGAAATCATCATCGATTACGCGCATAAAATTAAGAAAGTGGTGAAGGCATGAAAAAAATGTTGTTTAAAAAAATTCTGGCTGTCTTAGACGCCATAGAATTACAAGGTATCGATCTTCATCATGCACCGATTCGGGTATATGAAGAGCTGGCAAATGATTATTATGCAACAAAGCTACCGGAAATTCGTGAAATCATTCATTTTCTGCATGAAAAGAAAGCCTTAAAAGAAACCGAAAACGGTATCGACTTAAATCCTGCACCGACGATTTATGCGAAGAGTAATCAGAATTCCGGTGTTGAAGCTTTATCATTATTTGAAACCTTTATCCATGATGTATCTGTTTACGCCTTTTATCAAAAATTGGCTTATGACAATGCTTGGATGGACAAGCAAGATGTGGAAGAAGCGCTAGGAGCAGATGTGTATCGTTTGCTGCAACAGACCATTCTGTTTGAAATAGAAAATGAGCAATGTCATTTTCAGCCAAAGCTGTTAAAAGGTATTACGGATATTCTACAGGAATATGATGACGAACAAGAGCCTTTGATTTCCGTCGCCCTTACTGCGCTGTTTACTTCCAGTATCGTTGCCCATGAAGATATGCGCATCGATTATAAAAATACAAAAACACCGATGTTAAATTATAAATATAAACAAACGATTCTTTCCATCATCCCAAGACGTGGCATACCACACGATCGTGATGAAACCAAGGCACTACAATCCTTTTATAAGGACACCTTGTTTCATGAATTTGATCATGCCTGCCCGCTATGTGGTATAAATATTCCTCATATGTTAATTGCATCTCATATTAAACCTTTCCGGGATTGTGCGCACATTTATGAGGCAATTGATCATAATAATGGGCTATTGTTGTGTCGTAATCATGACTATCTTTTTGATCAAGGTTATATCTCCTTTGATGAACTTGGTTATATCCTGCTTAGTGAGGAGATGTTAGAACGAGATCATTTAGCTTCTTATGTATTAAGAAAAAACTATCAGTTACCTGCCTGCTTTTTGACAAGAGAACGCCTGCAATTTTTAGAATATCATCGTAAAAATATTTTTAAGCATAGGAAATAAGCTTCTGCCTATGATGAAAAGATATACACTTTCTATCCGATATGTACCCTCCATATTTATCAGCCAGTAAGGAGGGTATTTTTTTCGTCTATTCCATGATTCAGCTATCCTTTTTCACCATATGATAAGACATTCCCATCTTTCATAGTATTAGCATGAGATACATTCTTAAATTATTTCCATTTATAAAAGAAAAGCACAAACATATCTATACAAGTATCAAAATTTTAAAAACTTATCTATAAGATCTTTTAATGACCATAGCATCACAAGATTGATTTGATAAATGTAAAAAAATGTATGCATAGAATTTAACAAAGTTTTAGTAAAAACATTCGAAAAAAAGCTCCTATCTTACTTGATCTAAGTATGACAAGAGCTTCTGCATAAACATTATAATTGAAAAAATGCTTGCTTGATAAACCGTATTTTTTCACAGCATAAAACTATAACACTGTTAAAATATCTTCCAGCTTCTCCATCACCTGATAGCACATTGCTTTTAATTCATCATCCGGTGCTATCATATCCGGAATCATTATGACATCCATCTTTGCTGCATGTGCTGCCAATATGCCATTCTTAGAATCTTCTATGACAAGGCAGTCTTCCTTTCGCAAGCCCAGACGCTTTGCTGTTTCAAGATAAATATCAGGATGAGGTTTTCCATGCGCTACCATCTTACCCACTACGATTTCTTCAAAGACATCTTGAATGCCCTCATGCCGCAAGTTAAACTCCACATTTTCCCTTCGCGCACTACTTGCTAAAGCCAAACGATAACCTTTTTCTTGGAGAGCTGTAAACAGCTGCTTTAAATTACATTTAGGCAATGGACCATGTGTTTTTTTATACTCCATCGCGTAATCTTCATGATATTGATACGCCTCTTCCTGAGGCCAGCCTTTTGGCATGTAGGCATCAAACACAACTTGTGCACTTTGATAGGTTCTTCCAATCAAATCTAAAATAAATTGTTCACTTTTGGGCAGATGGAAACGCTCCATGGTTGCCAGCCAGGCAATACGCGATATTTGTTCCGTATCAAATAAGGTTCCATCCATATCAAATAAAATTGCTTTCCACTTTTTCATCGTAACCTCCATACAAGAAAACCCCATAGAATTCTCTACGGGGGAATTAATTACCATCATTTGCAGGATCATCACTTTTGGAAGGGAGCTTAAAAATTTGCTCACCTGGTTTGCTCACCATGAATTCACCTCTGGCGTAGCGTTTTACATATTCAGGGTCTTCCAAATTTTCTTTACGTTTCTTTAAGTCCTTTTGCTGACTTTCTAATGAACTGATCATCTCTTCACTGGTAGAGATTTCTTTCTTTAAACGAAACGTTGTGATCAAATCTTCTGCAGCTATCCAAATCAGAAAACAGGATAAGAATATGGCGGCTAAACTAAAGAACGTGCGAAATGGATGTTTCTTCTTTTTTCTTTTTGCGCTTATTTTTTTTACTTCTTCGCTCATTTATCCTTCGCCTCCTGATTTTCTTCGGTAATCTTATTATAGCAAGTATTTTGGATTTGACAAGTTTAAGTTTTTTGCGTAAAGGCCGCAAAGTTTTAACAAGAGCGAAGAAGAATTGCTGAAATACCGCAAGATACCACGTATAATACACCATGACACCTAACAGGAAAAAACCAAGTAGGTAAATGTTGGTAATCCCGCCATTGATGCCATAAAGACCATAATAAAGCAAAGATGTAAACAGTACATGGAACAGGATTTCCATCGTTCCTCTTAAAAAGGAAACATGCATATATTTCACAAAATTTAAAAGAAAACTAAACCCTAATCCATATACCCAGCCCATGAGAAAGTGATATAGAATAGACTGTATCTGAACCGGCAGCAGCATTATTTAAACAGCTTAGAAATAACCGAATCCTTTCCATTACCTTTTTTATTGGATACATAAGATAAGGATTCAATCAATCCGCGGATAATGACATCTCCACGCTCGGTATCCAGCTTTCCTAAGGTCAGATCTTTTCCCTGCACGAGCATCCAGCCTTGTGCGGTTTCCATTAAAAATTCACTGGAATCAAAACTGTCAATCTGTTTGACACCAGTTAATTCCATCACTTTACGATCTTTTATCACAACGTTATGGTATGGATTTGTTTCAAAGCGCAAAGGATTTGTATTCGTTGTATCTTCCATATAAGTTCCTCCTCTTTTCTTCATTACATCCTATGTTCATGAAATAGCGTTTAGAACTTATGCAATTCTTACAGCGATACTTATAATAAACGCAGTTGTCGTGGGGCTTCTTTTCGCATGGTGACCACATCTTCCTTTGTGATATGTCCCAATAATACACTACTCTTTGGATCATGTTGCATCATGCGTTGGGAAATGCTATCTTCGTCATAATTGGCATAACAATAAGCGCAGCCATGATTACAACAATTATAATCACCAATATCTACCGTTGCCAAACACGCACATTGTGTTCGTACGCCTTTTTCTTTTAATGCTATCGGATATCCTACCAAAGCTTCTATCTCTTTACGATCTACGCATAAGCCCTTTTGGATATGATAAGGGGATAAATCAATGGCTTCCGCACAAGTTTGTATTTGCATACCATAGGATACGCCAATTTCTCCAAGACATTTTCCTATGGCCAACATCTGTGCATGACGCAACTCTTGTAAATGTAAAGATGGCGCATGTTTTTGTGTGTTTTTATACATATCAAGAAAGGAAATGATGATTTTGTTTATTTTGCCTTGTAACTTTGCACAAAGTTTTTCAAAGGCTTGTGCATGGTAGCTGATGGTATAACGTTCATTTAAGAGAATCGGATCATAGCGTACATATACACGATCTTTTCCAATTTGTTTTGATAGCTCCACAATGCCCTCTAAAATGGCTTTTTTATCTAAGACATGGGACTCTATATCCTGATGATAAGGAGTAAATGTCACATGAAAGAGATAGGGAAAAGGAATTTCGGATAAGCGATGCAATATGGGCAAAGGATTTTTTGTACAGAAGATCATCGCATCAATTTGGTCTTGTGTTAGTGCTATACGACTGATCTGGTGAGGATTAAAAGGATTTCGTACGTCCACAAAACCTGCTTTGAAACGTTGAAACAGCCATTCACTGTAAAATGCCGGAATATCACACCTGCCACTTACAAACAACAACATAACCTCACCTCCTATAGTGTAAGACGATCTTTGCCATCATAGGTATCATTAGCATCTAATCTTGTATTTGATATAAAACCATGCGGTATTCGCGCATGGTTATGGATAAAAAGTTGTATCACATACAAACATGTCCGTATGTGCGTAATGACGGAGTGCCTTTTCAATCCGTGTTTTATCTTCACTCAACGCAAACACGGTGCTTCCGCTTCCTGACATTAAGACACAGGGAAAGCCCATGGCAATTAGCTCCTGTTTGATATCAGCAATCTGAGGAACCAGTTGGAAAGCACTATATTCTAATGAATTCGCAATATACTGCGGTAGTTGTTCATACTCTTTATTTTGTAACAGTTTTTGAATGATATGCGCATTCGGATGTGGACATTTCGCAAAATCCAACGTTGCAAAGGCTTCTTTGGTAGATACACCGATAGAAGGTTTTACAAGTAATACATGTGGCTTCCAGTCAAAGTGAAATGGCGTTAGTTTTTCCCCGATACCTTGTACTAAAGCACTTTCCTGTAAGACACAGAAAGGCACATCTGCCCCAAGCTGTTTTCCTAGCTGTGCTAATTCTTCCATCGTTATAGAAAGATGACACAAACTTTGAATCCCTCTAAGAACGGCTGCTCCATCGGCACTTCCTCCGGCTAGGCCGGCTTGTGAAGGTATGCGCTTATGCAGATGTACATGGAAATGTTCTTTTAACGCAAAGGTGTTTCGCATTAATTGAACAGCACGAACAACGGTATTTGTATCATCCATGGCAACTTGTGAATCATCTGTTGTGAACATATCTTCTTTTGCAATGGATATTTCAATCGTATCATGTAAGGCCAGTGGCAACATGATCATTTCTAATTCATGATAGCCATCTTCACGTTTCCCTACAACATTTAATGTCAGATTGATTTTAGCATGTGCCTCAACGATCATCTTGCATCACCTCGTATAAATGCAGAAATTCATCCAGTGTCAAACTTTCTGCTCTTCTCTTCGCATCAATATCAGCCTTTTCTAAATAAGCTTTTGCGGTTTCTTTATCGCTGCAATATTCCTGAAAATTATTTAAGATGGTCTTCCGACGTTGTTTAAAGCAAGCTTTGACCATTGCGAAAAATGGTTCTTCTTGTAAATTTGTGTAATGTTTGCGAAAGGTAAATTGCAACACTGCGCTATCAACATTAGGTTTGGGATGAAAAACATTTTTTGGAACTTTCATAACAGCGCGTACATCACAGCGATATTGCGTTATAATGCTTAACGCATTATATTCTTTCGTATTTACTTTCGCATGAAAACGATCTGCCACTTCTTTTTGCATCATTACCGTAATCGCCGCAATATCCGCATTTGATTCAAAAATTTTAAACAAAATCGGCGTTGTAATATAATAAGGCAGATTTGCCGCTATCACGACATCCATACCTTTTTCACGATAACGATTTACCCATTCCCTTAAATCAATTGTTAAAAAATCCTGTAAAACAATAGAAACATTCGTATATTCAGAAAGTGTATCTGCTAATACATGAGGTAAACGTTCATCTATCTCAAAACAGACAACCTCTTTCGCATATTCACATAAATATTGCGTCAATGCGCCAATGCCCGGTCCGATTTCAAACACAACACAATGATCACTGACAATAGCACTGCGGGCAATCTTTTCTACAACACTTGGCTCTGTTAAAAAGTTTTGTCCGTAATTTTTCTTAGCGAACAGGTCATGCGTTTCTAAGATTTCCTTTGTTCTGGATGGGGTTGCGATAGGTTTCTTCATAATGATATCCTTTCTATACTAAAGCCGCAAACGCTTTAATAGCTGCCTCAATCATACAAGGTGGTAAGAACAGCCGCAGCAGCAGCCAAGACAATATTTTTAATTAACTTCGTAAAATTACTTCCTTTTTGGGTGCTTTTTACATCATACAAGCGAGGAAAAGCAAACAATAGAAAAGCGCTGTAAAATAAGACCTGCTGGCGCATGGTTTCATTATCCATACGTAACGCAAAGATTACGGCAATCAGAAAAACAAGATTACTGATGGATTTTAGAAAACGCCGTAACGAATACATGCGCATATCTAATAATGGTAAGCTTCCTTGGATATCCTCGTGATAAAAAATCATTGTGGATTCATGTTCCAAAAGCAACTTCCATCCCAGTGAGGTAAAGATATCTTCATCACCGAGGTATTTTACATCATAAATACAAAACTTCCCATATCGCGGTGCTGTTTTCACAAAACGAAAGAACAAAAACGAATCAAAAAAGATGTAAGAAAAATCTTTTACGATCCATCCCTTTATAGCCATTTGCCGCAACCATGTTTCTAATGTTTCACGTTGGACAAAGACACTGCGAATTTTTTGTTCTTCTTGTTTCATTTGCGCAACAGCTCCTCAACATCATGCAGTGTCAACTGCATCATATTTAAACGTTTAAACAACGTTTTGGCATTTGGTCTTCCTAAATAAAGCGCCTGAGCAACTTTTTCTCTTTGATGAGCGGCAGCTTTCCCCCCATGCAAGCCTAAAGATAAATATTCTTCCCAGGATATACTTTCAACAGGCTGTTCTTGATAGGTGAATACATGAGATAATGCATCCAACAAATCTTTTTTTGATGCATGTTCTACACCGACCTTCTTCGCTGTTTTTGCTTTATGCTTCTCGATATATGCATTTTTACAGCCGGGAATTTTCTGATTGATGGCAGTACGAATGATTTCCCCGGGATGATCAGGATCGGTAAAGATGATGACACCTCTGGTTTTGGCAGCCTGCTCAATGAGTCGCAATGTTTCTACTGACAGATGGGTACCATGAGTTTCAATGGTATCACAGTCAATGCAGCTTTGTAGCACGTTGGTATCATTTTTTCCTTCCACAACAATAATTTCTTTAATTTTCATGGATATCACCTACCTCTATAGTTTACCACAATTTTATCTTAGACGCTATTGCCTCTCTTTGATGTTTAAGGATTGCCTTTTTTATATTTTAAACACAAAAAAGATTGATCCTTTATCATATATGGAAAGTATCAACCTATCTTTTATCTGCTAAATTGTCGTAGTACATTTAAGCAAACTTTAGTTTAACTATTTTACAATTCCCCTAGGCTCTAGCGGGAATTCGCAGCTGCTATTTTCTTATGTAGCATCCATATAGCCATATTATACCAAAAGCTTATTTGTACATAAGCTCTTTCTACTTTTGCCAGAATTGGCGAATTTCACTTATGAAATACAAGGAACCGGTAATAACGATCGTTTTCTTTTTCTTTAACATATACGTTAATGCCGCATGATAATCTTCAATAAGATGGAGCTGTTTTCGATTTTTTAAACAACGGATATCTAAAGAGCGCTCATTATCAAAATGTGTGATGGTAATATCACTTGTAATGGTTTCTAATATCGATAACATCGTTTCAAAGTTCTTATCTTTTAAGACAGAAAATAAAACAGCGATATCGTCATAACCTTGTAAAGAGTTGCACAATGCCTGGATACCATCCGGATTATGCGCTCCATCTAAAATCACAATCGGATCTTTCTGCATAATTTCAAAACGACCGATCCACACAGCTTTACGTAAACCAGCCAAAATCTGCGCATCCTTTATTTCCACAAGTCTTTTTTCACGTAGCCGCCAAATTGTTTCCAAGGCAAGCGCCGCATTGCGAATCTGATAATTCGCCATAGAAGCCAGTGTCACCTGTAAATGTCGATAGGTAAATACCGTTTGCAAATTTGTAGATAAATCACAAATCGGCTCTAAGGTGTACAATTTTACTCCTTGTGCATCGGCATGTTTTAAAAATACATCCAGGCAATCTGCTCTGGTTTCTGCACTCACCACATCTGCACAAGCTTTGATGATACCTGCTTTTTCTTCCGCAATCTTTGCATAGGTGTCTCCTAAAAGCTCCATATGATCCAATCCGATGTTTGTTATCACGCTGATCAATGGTTCCAAAATATTGGTCGCATCTTTGCGGCCTCCTAAACCAACCTCAAACACGGCATAGTCCACATGATGCCTTTCAAAGTAAATGCATGCCAGCATCATATCAATCTCGAACATGCTCAGATCCCAGGTAAGCCAACTTTCATAATAAGTATTGGCAATTTCTATGAATTCTTTTTCATCCATATACATATCATTGATGCGGATGCGGTCTAAATGCGTAATCATATAAGGAGAGGTAAAGGAGCCTACACAATACCCTGCTTCCTGCAGCATACTGCGGATATCATTGGTCGTAGAACCTTTTCCATTCGTCCCTGCAACATGAATACTTTTTAGTTTCTTTTGGGGATCCCCTATGCTCTTCATATAGTCCTTAAAATGCATCAAACCATATCCGCGATTCTTCCGTCCTTCAATAAGCTGAATAATTTCCTCTGCCTTTGTAAACATATTTAATCCTCAATCTTCCATTGCACCGGTGAATGCCCCATCTTTAACAAAGCAGTATTTGTCTTAGAAAATGGCTGACTGCCAAAGAATCCATGATAGGCCGATAAAGGAGAAGGATGTGCTGAAGTTATGATATGATGTAGCGGATTGGTAATGAATTCTGCTTTCTGTTGTGCCCAATTCCCCCATAAAAGGAATACAATACCTTCTTCTTTTTCATTCAATGCGCGAATAACGGTATCGGTAAAAATTTCCCATCCTTTTTTACGATGAGAACCGGCTTTTCCACACTCGACACTTAACACTGCATTCATCATGAAAACACCCTGTCTGGCCCAATCCAGCAAATAGCCATGTGAGGGCATATCGATATCCAAATCGGTCTTTAGTTCCTTATATATATTACGCAGACTTGGTGGCAGCTTTACCCCCTTGCGCACGGAAAAACACAAACCATGTGCCTGATTTGGCTGATGATAAGGATCCTGCCCCAAAATCACTACTTTCACCTTTTCATATGGACAAACATCAAAACAGGTAAACAAATCCTCACGTGGAGGAAAAATCGCCTTGGTTTTATATTCTTCATCTAAAAAAGCCATCAATTCTTGATAATAAGGCTTCTGTATTTCCTGTTGAAACAAATCATTCCAGCGCTTCATATGCATCACCTTCCAAACGCAGTAATCATACCATAAGACCATCTTCTTCACAATGTGCATAATTTTAAAAAAAAGTAGTGAGAATGAAACTTTTTGGCTTTTTCTTTCGTTAACTTAGTGAAGGAGTGCTAATTATAAAGATAGACAAAAAAATATCATAAAAAATTCTTAATTTTTCTAAAGATTGTCTTACATTTTAGTAATACACCCCTATCAAAAAAAGAATCATGCTATAATGCGGTTAGATAAACAAACACTTACGAAGTGAGGTGACTGATATGAAAGGGAAAGATCTTACCACGAATACAACGATTGCGACAACCCATCCGGATAATACAATACTGACGGCAATTGTGAAACCACGTAACATCCTGATTGTCATTGGTCTAATGGCTGTCTTTATCTTATCTTTTTATTTATTCACCTAGTACACGAGAAGATTCTTACAATTTCATAACTTTTCATGCAAAATAAGAGAAGTGTGCTATAATAGGTGAACCATGAACTGAGGGGTGAGAGGTATGATAGAGAAAAACATGCATCCGGAAAAACCGATGCCAGAAGAAGAGCGTGATTTACTAGGGGAAATCTTCAGTTTTCGTAATGTACTTCTATGTGCAATTGTGTTGGGAGTGCTATTAGTAGTCATTAATATCTTCGCGAAATAAAGAACGATAAACCATACCATATCATATAAAAGACACGTCTTATCAATGTACAAGCCACATGGTGATGATTGGCAAACATGCTAAAGACACGTGTCTTTTTTTTTATCGTCATTTGGTGATGTAGGTGGCAACTGTTTATGTTTGAAAAAAAGTACCGTATTGTTTCCTTTCAACGATCCTCTCTCAGCTTTCCCAAAAACAAATTTCCCTAATTCTGGGATGAAAAAGGTCTTAATATCTTGATAGTGTAAATGTTTTCTGAAATTTATTCTGTTATTTTCATAATGTTATTGTAATTTCATCTCATTAGTGGTATGATACAACCAATCAGATAGAGGAGCGGAAGCGACAAAGTTAATTGGAGTCGGCGGACATTTGACAGTTAGCTGAAGCAATTTCGCCGAACTACAACTTTTGGCAAGAAGTTGTGGTGGGTTTATGGAGAACATCCATAAAACTGTCTACAGTCGTAGGAGTGCTATCTTATTGTCCATGTAGTA
Organism: Longicatena sp. 210702-DFI.1.196; assembly: GCF_020563125.1. Taxonomy (NCBI): domain Bacteria; kingdom Bacillati; phylum Bacillota; class Erysipelotrichia; order Erysipelotrichales; family Erysipelotrichaceae; genus Longicatena; species Longicatena sp. 210702-DFI.1.196. The sequence goes on from NZ_JAJCPX010000037.1 coordinate 23,006, forward strand.
AGTAAATTTCACATGCCAGTAAGGTCATTATCCTACTGGCATTTTTTAACGAGGTGATGAATGATGAAAGATAACGTTTTACACATCCAAGGCGTGTCTGTAGAACAGCTTGCGACGGCTTGCCAGACCCCTTTGTATATTTATGATGAGAATAAAATAACGGAAAAGCTTAGCCGTTTTCATGAATTATTTCAATCAGATACTTTTAAAACAGAAGTACTCTATGCATCCAAAGCGTTTTCCTGTAAAGCCATGGTAGAACTGGTCGCGCAATACGGTTTGTCCTTAGATGTCGTCAGTGGTGGTGAATTATATACCGCAAAACAAGCTGGATTTCCTATGGAACGTGTATATTTTCATGGCAATAATAAATCCTATGATGAAATCATGATGGCCTTAGACTATGGTGTTGGAACAATCATTGTCGATAATGCGATGGAATGCGATATGCTGGTAAAAGCCGTAAAACGCAGTGGCCGCAGCATCAAAACCATGTTAAGAGTAAATCCAGGTGTTGAAGCACATACACATAAATACATTGTGACCGCCCATTTAGATAGTAAGTTTGGCATTTCTATCACCAAGAAAAAAGAAATTGCCGCCATGATCCATACATTAACAAGCGTTGCGGAAATTACTTTTCTTGGTTATCACTCCCATATCGGTTCCCAGATATTTGATAAACAGGCTTATGTAGCGGAAATTGAAAAGCTCATGCAATTTACAAAAGAAATGCAAACTGAATATGATATTCATATCTCAGCTTTAAATTTAGGCGGCGGCTTTGCGGCACTTTATACGAATGCCGATCATCCTATTCCTTTACAAGATGTTTGTCATACTATCTTAGATACTTGTAAGAAAGAAAATGCCAAACAACAATTAAACATCGAAAAAATTATGATTGAACCAGGTCGCAGCATCGTAGCAGAAGCTGGCAGTACCCTATATCGTGTCGGTTATCAAAAACAAACAGAGCATAAGAAGTATATCTTTGTCGATGGCGGTATGAGTGATAATATTCGTCCAGCATTGTATCAGGCAGAATATGCCTGTGATATCGCCAATCGCATGCAGGAAGAAAAAACAGAAACCGTAACAATTGCCGGAAAATGCTGTGAATCAGGAGATATTTTGATTGAGAATGCCAAATTGCCAAAGATATCACAAAATGATCTGCTAATTATTTATACGACCGGTGCCTATGGCTATAGTATGGCCAGCAATTATAATAAGCTGGGACGTCCGGCAGTCGTTTTCGTAAAAGATGGCCATGCCCGTGTCGTCATTAAAAAAGAAAGCTATGAAAACATGTTGGACTTAGAATGTAATGAGGTCATCAACGTATGAATATAGTAGAGAAGTATGGAGGAACAAGCGTAGCCGATCTGGATAAGATACGCGCTATTGCTCAGCATGTCAAAGAAATGAAAGAGGCTGGTCACAATGTGATTCTGGTAGCTAGTGCCATGGGAAAAACCACAAATAAGCTTATTGAAATGGCAACGGCATTAGGTGGTCATACCAATGATAGAGAAATGGATTCCCTTTTATCTACCGGTGAACAGCGAACGATTACCCTATTAGCCATGGCGATTGATGCACTTGGAATACCGGCGATTTCCTTAACCGGATATCAATGTGGTTTCATTACCAGCCATCATCATGCACATGCGCGTATTAAAGATATTGACATCACCAATTTACAAAAACACCTGGACGATGGAAAGGTTGTGGTGGTGGCTGGTTTTCAAGGAGCTACCGAGCATGGTGAAATTACGACGTTAGGAAGAGGCGGCAGTGATACAACGGCCGTCGCCTTAGCTGCCAAACTTGGCTGGGACTGCTATATTTATACCGATGTCAATGGTGTTTATACCATTGATCCAAGAATGTATCCAAAAGCCAAACGTTTAAAAGAAATCACATATAATGAAATGATGCAGATGGCTTGTTTGGGCGCCGGTGTTTTGGAAACACGCAGTGTAGAGCTGGCTAGTAAATACAATGTACGCCTATTCTTAGGAAAAGCCTTAGAGAAAGATAAAAGTAAGGGGACGTTTATTATGGAAAAAACGAAAAATCTGGAAGATATGCCGATTACCGGTATTAGTATCAAGGAAGATTATGCAATTATGCGGGTGAACGATCTTCCCAATGATGGTATCTTTCTTGGCGAGTTGTTCACACTGATTGCCAAATTAGATATCAATTTAGATACAATATCGCAACAGTTGACGCATGATGGTAAAGTTAACTTTTCATTTTACTGTAATAAAAAACAATCGGATACCATTTTAAAGCATATCGATGAGTTAAATTCCAAATATCCGATTTCCCGTCTGTTGGGCTTTGTGAAACTTTCGGTCGTCGGTGTCGGCATTTCCACACACAGTGGTATAGCGGCAAAAGTATTAAGTACCTTAAATGCACATAATATTCGATATTACATGATAACATCAAGTGAGATTTCTATCTCATTGACCATAGAGGAAAAAGATAAACAGAAAGCAATTGAAGTCTTAGGGGAAGCCTTTGATCTTTAATCTATTTATAACAAAACACCGAAAGGTGAAAGGAGAACATCATGAAATTTGATCTTAAGGGAAGTATTGTAGCACTTATCACACCCTTCCATGAAGATGGAAGTGTCAATTTTGAAAAGTTACACGAATTATTAGAATGGCATGTTGCCAATCATACCGATGGTATACTGGTTTTAGGAACGACCGGTGAAAGCAGCACCATGACGCATGAGGAAGATGATGCTGTCGTCGAATTTACCTTACAAACGATTAACAAGCGAATCCCGGTCATTGTCGGCAGTGGCTCTAACTGTACACAGACAGCTGTTGAAAAAAGCTTGAAGTATGAAGAAATGGGAGCCGATGCCTTACTGGTCATTTCCCCATATTACAACAAAGCCAATGCCAGTGGAATGATTCAGCATTTTCTGGCCGTAGCCGATGCCGTTCATACACCAATCATCATGTATAACATTCCTGGCCGAACAGGTTGCAGTATCTCTGAAGAAGCCGTTGCCGTATTAAGTAAACATGAACATATTTGCGGTATTAAAGAAGCAAGCGGAAATATCGCTTATGCGACAAATATCGCCCGTTATCTGAATGATGATTTCCGTATGTATTCTGGAAATGATGACATGATTGTTCCTTTATTATCTTTAGGTGCCAGTGGTGTGATTTCTGTATTGGCAAATGTGATGCCACAAGAAACACACGATATGGTGATGGCATATTTACATCATGATGTAGATACAGCCTTACAGATACAGTTAGATAATTTAGATCTCATTCACGCTTTATTTATTGAAGTCAATCCGATTCCTGTCAAAGAAGCTTTGAATCTGATGGGCAAACAGGTTGGTGGATATCGTCTGCCGTTATGTGAAATGTCAGAAGAACATAAAGAGGTATTAGCTGCTAAAATGAAGGAGAAAGGTTTATGCTAAATATTCTAGTCGCAGGCTTTGGCAAGATGGGAAGACTGGTTGTCGACAGTATTCAGAAACAAGAAGATATGCAGGTGGTAATGATTGCCGATGGTACTCAGAAACCTGATTTATCAACACTGCAAGAAGAACTGCATGCGATTATCGACTTTTCACATCCCGCCAATTTAGAGTGGATTGCCCCTTATGTGAAGGAGCATCATACGCCTTATATCTGTGGAACGACCGGACATAGTGATATGCAGAAACAAGAAATCAATGCTTTAGGTATGTATGCCCCTATTGTCTTTCAAGCAAATTTCTCACTAGGTATTGCTGTCATGCAGGAAATTCTTAAGATGGTGACACCCTTGTTAGAAGATAGTTTTGACATGGAAGTCATAGAAGCACACCACAATCAAAAACAGGATGCACCTAGCGGCACAGCAAAGATGCTTGTCGATATTCTGAACAAGGATCATGCCTATGAAGAAGTACATGGAAGAGAAGGGTTCATTGGCAAACGACAAAAAGAAATCGGTATTCATGCCGTACGAGGCGGTACGGTTGCCGGAGAGCACAGTGTCCTCTATCTTGGAGAAGATGAAGTTCTGGAAATCAAACATACGGCTAATAGTAAACAGATTTTTGTGAATGGTGCTTTACGCGCAGCACGCTTTATCCAAAACAAGCCCCATGGTACGTATACCATGAAAGATATCTTATTTAATGAATAAAAACAACGAGAAAGTCTCTTACATAACGGATTATGTAGGAGGCTTTTCCATGTGTATGTTCAAGTGCTGTATACAATCTAAACAAACACTAAAACTTTGGTATTCACAATAGAAAGCTTGTCTTTTCCCAAAAAAGCGGTATGATGGATGTAGAAAGATAACCATAACATTAATTAGGAGATGTGATACCCATGGGATGAATAGAATAAGAAATATGATATAAAATCCTAAACGTATAGGGATTAGAAAGGAGTTAAAATGATGAAAGAATTTAGGAGTATTGTAATTGACGCAGATTCAAACACTTATACTATTAAAGATGGAACACAGGGAGAATACAAGTTATCAGAAATTAAAAAATATAGTATTTTAAATGAACATGCAAATTATCGTGGAAAAGCAGAACCTTTTCTTCATCAGGTACTTGGTGGTGCTTCCTCTTTTATAGCTGTAGAACCTAAATTGTATGTGGGAATTAAAATCACTACGACTGCAAATGAAACTTTAGCTGTTTATATTTCAGAGAATCCTGTATTGTTTAATTCTGATGCTTATATTGAAGATAAGCAAGAAGCAGAAAGAGTAAAAGCGGTATTTGATGAGTTCTTTAAAAAATAAAATTATGAATTATTAAAGCCTAGAAAATTGGGACATGAACAAAATCTAATTAGATTATTCTTGTCTATAAGATAATTAGATCAAACAAAAGAGATCAACATGGAAAAGAAAAATATTGGATATTATATCGGTATATTCGTTTTAGGTATCATTACCGGGTTTATCATCTTTGAGATACTGCTTTAGAAAAGACAGTAACTCTGTTTCATACATGTATTAAAAAGATAACTGCTATCATTTATAGCAAAAAGAGAGGGATCTTGTATGAATAAAAAGAAAATTGTGTTACTTTCTTTGCTCCTTCTTATGTTTCTTTGTAATCTAACTGCTTGCACGCAAAAGAGTAAAGATTCTGACTCCAAGCCTTATGAAGAACGCATAAAAGCAATTGTTAAATATTCCGGACCAAAAACACTTAAAAAAGATAGTGATTTTGATATTAACGAATACTTGGATGTTTATGAAATGCAAAGCGATAAAAAGGTTAAATTCAAACACGTTGAAGATTATAAGTGGCCACAAAAACTTTGTTATTCTATAGAAGTTGATTGTGGTGACGGTAAACAAAGTTGTGAGTTTTCTACAGAAGTACCAAATTTTTATACTTTCTCAGTAATTGCAGGAAGTTCTGAAGGTGCTTATACGATTAAAGAAATAGATATAACTGTTCAAGATAAGAACTAATGAATTTTTATAAAAAGTGATGGTTGCATCACTTTTTATTATTTACCTATGCTCCATGTCCTTAGATTTTTTACCAATTCCTTATAAACTTTAGCTGCGGAATCTTTACTACAAATATAGTTTTGTAAGATTGATGTAAAATCACTTTGGTTTATCAACATTTCCATTGTAATTCCCGGATTTTCTTCTATTATTGACAGATTATATAGTTGTGTTGTATTTACAGCCTCTATGAGTTCCTTTTTAGCATGATCATAAATATCGAAATCTTTTACATCCTCGCTACACAATAAAGGTACTTTCATATTAGTGTCTAATAATGCCTGTATCCCTTTCTTCGATCGTACCATAGCTAGAAACCGTCTTGCTGTATTCGGGTATTTACACTCTTTTGTTACGGCAAATCCAAACGTCGTAAACGGCGGTGCTATGGTTTCTTCTTGCCAAGATGGCATCGCCATGAAATGTAGATTACCATTTTGATAGGCACCTCTTTTTTCATACTGAAACTTTGTCGATAGTAAGCCACATAAATAATCATCACCATTATAAAAATCCTTTTGCTGTATCAAATCATCCGGCATATCCAATTTTGTATTTATTTCCTTATATGCTTTTAACTGCTTGATTGTCTGCTCTTTAGGAAAAAGATTGGTAAATGGAATTGTTTCCTCTGGAAGTAGTTTAGCGAAAAACGGATATACATATTCTCCCATATGATTATGATAATAACGTACATGACTTTCTGCCATTTGCTCAAAACTAACTAGATCTTCTTCCGACAATTTATTTTTTTCTAACATATCCTTGCGATAACAAAACACCAGTCCCTCCCCAATAACAGGTGTATAATAATCGCTTAATTCCTTTCTCTGTAAACTATTTGGCACATCATATGTATATGACACTTCCTTTATCTCCATGAGCTTATCTTTTAAAAAAGTTGCGTCAATATCGTTCGTCCAGATAATATCTTGTTTGATATCCTGGGTAAAGTAATAAGGTTGTACAACGAAATGTAAAGCATCTTTTTGTTTCGGATAGCTACGATTCCATAAATCGTTTAATTTATCCGCATATGCCTGATGTTCCACCTGAATCAACAGATGCGCATCTTTTTCAGTCATTTCAATCTTTTCTCTTGAAGCATTACTACATGCACAAAGAAACGCTGTTATACCTAACAAAATTAGTTTTTTCATGTCCTCACCTGTTTTGAGTATAACAACTTCTATCATCACATTCTGTCGAATTCACATATGCCTTTTTAATCATCTGTATCCTTCATTTGCGATAACTTTATATAAGCTTTCCCGTATGAAAAAAAGCAAAGATTCGTTTGGCTTTTTCCTGCTTGTATACTATACTATAACTATAGACAAGGGGGTTTTCCAATGAACCATGTTACAGCACTTTATCATGCATTAGAGAAAGAAGAGAAACTCCACCACGATGACATTTACAATTATGCGATTCCTAATGCATGGAATATGTATGGCTATCCGGATAAGAAAAACTTACGCAGCCGTGAAATTCTGGTCAATCCATACCGCTTTTATCTTTTTACTTTGCGCCACATCTTAATGGATGAACAAGGAAAAGTGAAAAAAAGCATTCCTTTTCAAGATGCTAAAGCTTCAAAAGGCAGCTGGCTGAAAAAGTCCAGTATATATTCCCTCATGGTACGTACTGCCACGGCATGGGATCACGATCGTGATGATGCATTGCCACATGATAATTTGTATCATTTAAGTGATAATGGCACTTTTTTGAAGAGTATTTTATTAATTCCCTACTTAAAACGCATGGGTATAAACACCATACTTATGCACCAGCCATTTGCTTTAAGCAAAACACAGACGCCTCATACGTATGCCGCAAAGGAATGTGTGCGTAGTTTTACGGATATAGATGAAACGTTACATGATCCACTTGTACCGGAATTAAATGTTCTGGAACAATGCTTAGCATTTATTGAAGCCTGCCATATGCATGGTATCCGTGTTCTTTTAGAATTTTGTCCAGGTAAGCTTGCCAGAGATAATACATATTATCAGAAACATCCGGAATGGTTTTATTGGATGACAAATGATGAATTGCGAAATTATCATGCGCCGATTTGTAATGCGCTACCGCAAAACACAATACCGCATACGTATGCGTTGAAAGATTTTTATCGCAGCGAAGATGTAAAAGCACACCTAGCTTTCTTCCGTAATGCACCAAAGCCTACGGATATGGATTTGGCTGCTATAGAAAAACTAGAACATATCACGATTGCGCCAATGTTCTCAGATCAAATCAATGCACATTTACCTATTGATGAAGATGGTACTGTATTCCGTTTCTTTGAAGATTTTCATATTCATGTACCAAAAAACGCATTACCTGCAAATTGTGCACCTTATCTAATGCAAGACAGCATTCGTTATGATTTGCATCCGGGAAAAAAGGCTTTGCGTAGTTTATGGGATATGTTAAATGAAACCATTCAATGGTATCAACAAACACTCGGCGTTGATGGTATTTATTTAGAAAAAACATATTTATTACCTGAAAAACTGCAAAAGGAATTGGTGAAGACAGCGCGCAAAGGAAACCGTCATTTTGCCATGATTGCAGAAGATACGCTCATGGAAAATAGTAGCGCATGGGTTGCAAAAGGCTTTGATGCCATTAGTGGAAATAGTGGTTATGAAGAAACCAATATTTGGGATTTCCGTTTCCATACCTTTGCATATCGTTTAAAAGGCAATGCCTGTCCCATGTTTGCGGCTAGTGAATTTTATGATGCCAGAAGGGTATGTTCATTGGAAAATGGTAGAAAACTGATGATTATGTTAAGTGTTATGAATCAATTCTTACCCAATGGTATTCCGATGTTGATGAATGGTGTAGAATGCTATGAGGTACAGCCAATGCAGTTGAGTGAGTATGGGGATAAAAAATATTTGTCTTCTCTGCCAAAAGAAGATCTCCGCTACCGTCAACAAGCTTACTTAGATGCTTACTATTTTAATTATCGTACGCCGGATCTCAATGTTTTACCTTCTTTATTAGAGCGTTGTTGCGCAATACGTAATACATATCTTGATGCCATTAGTAAAGAAGAAAGCTGTATTCCCGTATGGTTTGATTCCCCAAAAGATTTTGGCATTGGGTATAGTTTTGTCTTAGAGGATCGTGCATTAATGGTTATTTGTAATACAAACATTAATACAGCCAGTCATTTACATATCCATACTGAGAATTTATATAGTGAATTGCCTTTTACGGTAGCTGAAATCCATCAAATCTTCTCTACTTCAGACCCTTATATACATGATGTACCGCAGGACTCTTTCCGCAATCTACCATTGGATTTTGAATGTGGAGAAGTAAAGTTTATCGAATTTAAAGCTACCAAATCAACCGATGGACAAATAGTTTAATTCTTGAACAAGATGGTTTTTAGATAAGTTATTTGATGATGATCTTCATAATGAAAATCGACGGTTATAAATATCTTAAATAGAAGTACCCATTTACTTTTTAGGGGCTCTAAATTAACGTGGGGTTGAGCGAAAAAAGGCTCTAAATTATTGTGGGGTTTTAGCATCTAACTGCTACGCTCTAAATTAACGTGGGGTTTCAAAAAAGAAGTAATAAGGTTCGGGAATGAACAAATTACTTCTTTTTTATATGTCAAACATTGTATGCATGATAGTTATTTTTTATAGGTACCGCGTTTCTTTCCGTTCATTCTGATTGGAAGCTGTGCATCAGAGAGGCAAGGCAGTGCATCTCTGTTCATGCAGTACATACAACGGTTACGGAAGCGCGCGAAATTCACATATCCATTACCCGTTTTCTTGATCAGTTTTACAATAGAGTTACGAGATTCCATGATGCCATTCGACAACCGTCTTCCATCTACGAGAATAAAAGAATTGATGATTTCTTCTTTCCAGTTATTCAACATTTTATGGATTACTACTATTTCAGGAATATGAGATTTTCGTATCAATGACATCATCTCATTGAAATTTTTTTCTGCATTACTGAAATCGCTGTATGTATTGAAGAGAAGGTATCTATCTTTGATCTGATAGGCTTCCTTTAATTCTGGGGATATAGCCAATATGCGGTCAAGCAGCT
>NZ_JAJCPX010000038.1:0-31971 GCF_020563125.1 Longicatena sp. 210702-DFI.1.196
GGGCACGTACGGTTTGATAAGGGGCGGTAGTTTAATGACTATCGCCTACTTTCTTCATTTGGTTAAAAAGAAGTGAGAAAACGGGATGTTGATGATGTTTCTTTTACGTGAAAATCCCTAGAATACTTTACCTTTTATCAAGATAATAGTATAATATTTAACTATGAGGTGTATAGAATATGACGATAAAAACAGGTTTGATCTGCGAAGGCGGAGGCACAAAGGCTGCATATACTTGCGGTGTTCTACAATGTTTTTTAGATAATGATATTGACTTCCCTTATACGGTAGGCATCAGTGCAGGTGCAGAGGTATTATTACCTTTTGTATCAAAACAACGTGAGCGTTTGCGGATTTCAGGTGTAGATGCCGCAAGCGATCCTAAGGCGATTGGTGTATCACCATTGTTACATGAACGTGGTGTCTTTGGTATTGATCATGTATGTAAATTTATTGAAGAGCATGCACCATTAGATTATGCGGCATTTATGAAAAACCCGACACAGTTGGATATTGGTGTGTATAATATGGATACTAACGAAGTTGAGTACTTTGGCAAAGAATACTTCGATCCGATCGAACAACGTTTGATGAAGGCATCTTGTTCTTTATTTCTATTAACGAGACCGGTGAAATTCCGCAATCATACGTATATGGATGCAGGATTGGTGGATATGATTCCAATTGAACAAAGTATTCGACAGGGCATGGATAAACACGTCTTTATTTCAACAAAAGAAGAAAATTATGTACGCAAACCAGCACCGGGGTGGCAGATACAATTAGCTCGATTGATGTATCCGGGAAATAAACAGATACGTGAATATTTGCGTATTCGTCATGAAAACTACAACCGCCAATGGGGTATTGTGAAAAAGCTGGAAGAAGAGGGAAAAGCAATCGTATTAAGACCAAGTGCCGATTATGGTGTCACGCGTTATACAAGTGATAAGGAATTATTGCAGCGTTGGTTTGACTTAGGTTATGAGGATACGGAAAAACGTTTGACCATGATACGTGAATTTATGGAATCGTAACAGATTCCTTTTTTTGTTGTAAAGTGATAAAAACAATCGACGTTTTTATTGTTAATCGGTATTGAGGATCGTTTACTAGGGCACTCTTAGGAATATTGAATATGAAAGCCTTTTTGTGGCAGCTTTTGACAATCAAAATAATTGGTGTTTATGATTCTGCCATAGCTGTCATCCTTAAGGAACGTTTTTTGATAAGGATAAAAAAGATATTACTAGTCAATCATTCTATCGTCGGAAACAAATTTGCTCTTTACAATCAATCCATAAGAAATGATAAGAGGCAGATCTTGTGAAAAAGCAGGCATTCATCCTCCTGTGTTCTCTTTTATATTTCCGGCTTGTCACACAATGATTAGCTTTTTATAAGAAACTAAGAAAAGCTTGGATAGTTTCAACATCCTGTAGTATACTGAAACAAATGGAGGTATGTTATGAAACAGGTAACGTTTATGATGTTAAAACCAGATGCTTTTGCAAATCATCAGGAAGATGAGGTCGTGGCAATGTTGACTGCCCATGGATTGTGTATTGAGAAAAGCTGTCGTTTAGAAGTGACGATGGAAGTTATGAAAGTTCTTTTAGATCATTATCATGGTGTCATTGATGCCATGGATAAAGAATTTAATTTTCCCGGGAAATTATTTGCGTCTTTTTATTACAATGGTCCAAGATACATTCAGCCAATGCGTGTCAGTTATGATGGTGAAGAAGATATTATCACATTGACTAGACAACTGGTTGGAAAGACAAATCCGGCAGAGGCAGGACCAGAAACGATACGCGGACGCTTTAGTGAAGATAATTATGAGAAAGCAAGTCGTGAAAAGCGATTGGTGAATAATGTGATTCATGCATCTGATGCTAAAGAAAGTGCCGAACGGGAATTACAAATTTGGCAAAATTATTTATAAGAAAATACGAAATGCTGATAAAGCTCTTGTGGATGAAAAAGCTATTGTTAAAACGAAGGTTCGTAATGGAAAGATGAGGAATTCATCTTTTCTTTTACGCTTCTTCATCTTTTAAACAAGCTATAGATTTTCTAATAGATATTACCAGAAATTACCAATTGCATATGATGCGTTCGCTTAATTTTTATTAGGAAATAAGAATTCTCTTTTTTTACATTGACAACGCTGAAAACCAATGCTAGAATGAAATTGTTAATTCAGACTGTTACTCTTTCGAGGCATCACTGAAAATTTTTCAGGGTGTTTTGGAAGAGTTTTTTGTTTGTTGAGGTGAAGGATATGTTGAAAATATTTAAGAGAACAAAAGAAGACGATGTGTATTCTCCGGTCGCAGGAACATGTATAAAAATTGAAGATGTAAAGGACCAAATGTTTGCCAATAAACTGTTGGGTGATGGAATTGCCATTCTTCCATCGAAGGAAACCATCTATGCGCCAATCGATGGCCAATTGATAATGTTGGCGAATACGAAACATGCCTTTGGTATTAAAAATAAACGGGGGTTAGAAATACTGGTGCATGTAGGCTTAGACAGTGTGAAACTAAAGGGGAAAGGTTTTACCGTATATAAAGAGCTACATGAACATGTTCGTAAAGGGGAAGCTATTTTAAGCTTTGATCAAGCATTATTTGAACAAGAGCAAATAGATATGACCGTTCTGATTATTATTACGAGCAAGTCTGTGATTACTCATAAAACTTATGGGCAGGTATCATCTGCGCATAACATCATGAAGATTGCATTGTAATCATCCTATGTATGGAAAGAGGTGAAATGGTATGCGGGTCATTAAGAAATTAAATAATTGTGTTGCCTTATGCATCGATAAAGATCATAACGAATTAATTGCTGTAGGTACTGGCATCGGTTTTGGCAAGATTCCATATGAACTAAAAGACTTAAGCATCATACAAAGAACGTATTACAACGTTGATCAGAAATACTTGCAACTGTTGCAATGTATTGACTATGACGTTATCGATGTGGCTACGAAAATCGTGGATTATGCGAAACGACGTATCCCATACGAATTAAGTTCAAATGTTATCTTTTCATTAGCCGATCATATTCAATTTGCCTTACAAAGGCATCAACAAGGATATATGATGAATTTCATGCTTACGGATGATTTGAAACAATTGTATAAAAAGGAATGTGCTATCGGTACCTATGCATTAACCATCATCCGGAAACAATTAAAGACTACTTTACCTGATGATTAAAAGTATGCCATTGCGTTACATTTTATTAATTATGAAACCACCAATACAAAAGGGCAGAAAGCTGACCATAAAATACTTAACGACATTACGCAAATCATCGAAAGTGAATTTCATATCGAAATTGATAAAGATGGTTTCAACTATGCACGTTTTATCACACATATCCGTTATTTAATGAAACGCATCGCGGAAAAAGAAACATTGAAAACGGAAAATTCCATTCTATATGAAGAAATGGTTGCTAATTTTCCTAAAACGAATGCTTGTGTCCAAAAGCTTTGTACATATTTAGAAAAGAAGATGAATTGTCAATTAGAAAGTGAAGAAATTTTATATTTGATGCTGCATGTAAATCGTTTATGCATGCGTGAGGGGAAAAGCGGATAACCGCCTGGGGAAAGTCTTTTGGTATTAAAACAATGTATCGGCCGTACCATTGTTTAATACATATAGAGGAGGAGCAAAATGTCTAAAAATAAATTTCAGAAATTATCTGAGAATATCGTAAATTACATAGGTTCAAAGGACAATGTTACGTATTTTGTACATTGTGTTACGAGATTGCGTTTTAATTTAAAAGATAAGAGTTTATCAAAGCCGGAAGAGATTGAAAAGCTTCCTGGGGTATTAGGATGTCAATGGCAGGGGGATGAGTTACAAATCATCATTGGGCAAGATGTAGATGATGCTTATCGTTTGATATGTAAAGAGCATGGTTTTGTAATGGAAGATGCCATTGATGAAGATTTGGATGTATCAGTGAAAAAGGAAAAGAAAAAGTTAACGATGAAAGGAGCATTTTCTGCAATTGCGGATATTATTTCCGGTTCGCTGATACCTTTTATCCCGGTTTTGATCGGTGCCGGTATGATCAAGGTGCTATGTCTGTTACTATCGACCTTTGGTATACTTGATCCCGCTAGTTCTACATACAACATGTTATCCATTGTAGGAGATGCCGGTTTCTATTTCTTACCTGTTTTTATCGGTAAAGGTGCGGCAAAGAAATTCAATACGGATGAAGGTTTAGGAATGCTGATGGGTTTGATGCTGGTAGCACCATCATTTATAGCATTAGTTGATGAAGGAGCTTCTATCACGTTGTTTGGCTTACCTGTTTATGCAGGTACTTACAGCTATATGGTTTTCCCAGTCATTTTATGTGTTATGATCATGGCACCAGTAGAGCGTTTCTTTAAGAAGATATCGCCAAGCTTTTTAAGAGTGATTATGGAACCATTCGCTACTTTACTTGTGATGATTCCACTAGCCTTCTGTGTGCTGGCGCCTTTAGGTGCAATCTTAGGTACGTATATTACGGCATTTCTGATGTGGCTGTATGAGACAACGGGTTTTATCGGCATGGCAGTGCTAGGTGCACTATATCCATTCCTTGTTATTACCGGTATGCATAATGCGACAACACCGTACTGGTTGGAGTCTTTTACAAAATTTGGCTATGAACCCATCGTATCCCCAATAGACTGTCTGAATAATATTAATCAAGGATTAGCAGCAGCGGCAGTTGCTTGTAAAACAAAGAATAAAGAATTAAAATCAACAGGGTTATCATGTGGATTTACAGCAATTATTGCCGGCATTAGTGAACCATCCATGTTTGGTGTAAATTTAAAATATAAAACACCATTGATTTGTGTTTGTATCGGTAACTTCTTTGGCGCCGGATTATGTGGCTTGTTGCAAGTATATTGTTACAATGTTTATGGAACCGGGGGAATGTTTGCCATCCCTTGCTACATAGGACCGACCGCGACGAATATTATCTTTTATATTCTTGCGATGTTGTTAGGAGGAGCCATCACTTTTATCGCGACGTATATAACGTTTAAAGATTGTGCATAGAAAGGAGATAACTATGAGTCTACGAAATGATTTCTTTTGGGGTGGTTCTACTTCAGCGGATCAATGTGAAGGAGCATGGCAAGAAGGGGGAAAAGGGATAAATGCAGTTGATGTCATGACGGCAGGTGATGTTAATACCCCAAGAGCGATCACCCTGGATATTGATCCAAAGAAAAATTATCCTTCGCATAAAGCGATAGATCATTATCATCGCTATCAAGAAGATATTGCTTTATTTAAGGAGATGGGTTTTCGCATGTATCGCTTTTCCATTGATTGGTCCAGAATATATCCGAATGGTTATGATACAAAACCCAATGAGGAAGGGTTACAGCATTATGATGAAGTTATAGCATATTGCAGGAAGTGTGGGATAGAGCCGATGGTGACATTATGCCATTTTGAGACACCGATAGGAATGTTTAAAAAGTTTGGTTCTTGGCTTCATCGCGATGCCATTGATTGTTTTGTTCGCTATTGTGAAACAGTGTTCAAACGTTATAATGGAAAAGTTAAATATTGGCTGCCTATTAATGAAATCAATACGATGACCGATTGTCCATGGTGGGCAGGTGCTATAAGCGAAGATGCCAGCTATAAAGAGCGTATGATTGCCGCCTATCATCAATTGATAGCACATGCAAAGGTGGTAACCTTGGCTCATGAAATCAATAAGGAGAATCAAGTAGGCAGTATGTATGGAGGAATCTTTTCATACCCTGCTACATGCCATCCGGATGATATTATGGCAAATGAAACATTTATGAAGAACTATATGTTTTACGTAGATGTGCAAAATCGTGGATATTATCCATCTTATAAACGCAAAGAACTGGCAAGAAAGGGAATTGTTTTACCAGTACAAAAGGAAGATGATGACATTCTAAGAAAGGGAGTTGTAGATTTTATTTCCTATAGTTACTACAATACGGTAGTTGTTGGAAAAGATACGAAAGATTTTGATTTGATATCCTTTACGACAGGCTATACAAATCCCTATTTAGAAAAGACAAAATGGGGATGGGAAATTGATCCGGTTGGTCTTCGCTATTCTTTAAATTATATGTATGATCGTTATCAAAAACCTATCTTTATCGTTGAAAATGGAATCGCAGATTATGATATATTGGAAGATGGCAGCGTACAGGATACGTATCGAAAATATTATTTAAAAAATCATATAACGGAATTGAAGAAAGCGGTTGATTATGATGGAGTAGATGTCAGAGGATATTTATGGTGGGGGCCGCTAGACATCGTAAGCTCAGGAACCGGTGAAATGAAAAAGCGGTATGGTTTCATTTATGTTGATGTAGACGATCAAGGGAATGGCAGTGGAACGCGTTATAAGAAGTGTTCGTTTGCTTATTATAAGAAAGTCATACAATCAAATGGAGAAGATCTGGAAATCACAGAGTAAAAAAGCAGAAAAGCAGAGTATAGGAAATGCACTTATAATTTATGTATCCCCCGTATGGGGTACACTTTATGATGATGTCATCAAGACTCTGCTTTTCATTCCTTGTGAAATGACTTAACATTTATTTGGAATTTGTGGATAAATTTACAATTGAATCTGTACATAGAAAAAAAATAATGCTATAATATCTGCGCACGATTTCATGTGCCGGCTTAGCTCAGTTGGTAGAGCAACGCACTCGTAACGCGTAGGTCGTAGGTTCAAGTCCTATAGCCGGCACCATATTTGTAATGAAGGCCACGATAAAAGTGGCGTTTTTTATGAAAGCAGAAAAGTATACACTGGTTCCTTACCTCCCAGTATAATAATAGGCAATTCATAACATAAAAATAAAAGCACATGTTTTTTTGTGTTTTATCTATTTTTACTTATGGCCTTGCTTATTATGTGAGGTCATTTTTTATTGGAGGATATGCAAATGAAAAGAAAAGTGATTATTGACTGTGATCCGGGGATTGACGATAGTTTAGCGTTGATGCTGGCATTATCATCTTTAGAGATTAAAGTGTTAGGCATTACCATTGTTTGTGGAAATGCTCCATTACAACTTGGCTTTGCGAATGCTAAGAAAGTATTGCGCCATATGAATCGCCTGGATGTTCCTATTTATCTGGGAGCAGATAAACCTTTACAAAAACCTTTCTGTGATGCTTTAGATACTCATGGCAGTGATGGCTTAGGTGAAAGTTATTTAGAAGAAGTAGCGGGCTATGAGCAAAACATAGATGCTGTTAGCTTTTTATGTGAAACATTAACAAAGGAAGCTTGTTCCATTATCGCGTTGGGGCCTTTGACAAATCTGGCGCATCTCATACAGCAGAATGCCGCAGCGTTTGCCAACATCGAACAACTTGTTTCCATGGGAGGCAGTTATAAAGCACATGGTAATTGTTCACCCGTTGCGGAATACAATTACTGGGAAGATCCTGAGGCAGCTGCGATTGTCTATCATGAAATGGAACGCCTACAAAAACAAATCCATATGGTTGGCTTAGATGTGACACGAAAGATCGTATTAACACCGAATTTGCTTTCTTATATCGAACGTCTTGATGCAAAACAAGGAAGTTTCATTCGCAAAATAACAAAATTTTATTATGACTTTCACTGGAAACAAGAACATTTGATTGGCTGTGTGATCAATGATCCACTCGCAGTGGCATATTTTCTAAATCCTGCTATTTGCAGCGGCTTCAGCTCAAATGTACAAGTTGCGTGTGATGGGCTATCCCGTGGACAAACAATTGTGGATGCTTATGACTTTTATCAGCGAAAAGCCAATGCACATATTCTCACACAAGTCGATGTGCATGCATTTTTCCGCTTATTTATCAGCCGTATCTTAGCAATCCCAACCGATGCCTTAGATATTTTGGATACCGTATGTTAAGGAAGGAAAGGGAAGACATGAAAACAAAATTTACCATTTATCATATTAGTATGATAGCACTGGCTGTGGTGCTCAATTTGATTGGTGGACAAATCGCACTTATGCTGAAACTGCCGATTTATTTAGATAGTATGGGTACTATGTTTATTGCGGCAGTCTATGGCCCTTTCTATGGGATGCTGCCAAGTTTGTTAAGTGGCTTAATTTTAGGAATAACCGTTGATATGTATTCCTTATACTATGCTCCTGTCGGTATCTTTCTGGGATTGCTTGCCGGCTTTGTTTGGCGTAAAAAGCAAGATAAGCGATGGTGGTTTTTCCTTGGTGCTTTGATGATCAGTGTGCCAACGTCCTTCTTAAGTGCATTGATTACAGCGTATCTATTTGGTGGTATTACCTCGAGTGGCTCTACCTTTTTTGTGCAGCTTTTAGCGAAAACACCTTTAGGATTGACAATGAGCTGCTTTGTGGTGCAAGTGATCACCGATTATATTGATCGTATGATTACGCTGCTATTTGTCGCTGCCTTATTAAAAAAGCTGCCAACAAGCCTACTGCATAATCTAAAACGACATGCAGAACGTTAATTGGACAGCGAACATAAGTAAAATGGTATTAGGTTTTATAGATAAGCAAGAGCTTTAAGAAGCTGCTAGTATAAAAGGAATTAGAAACAAATGAATCACGCTTCATATGAGCTATGCGCATTCGGTAATTTTCCGAATGGCATGGACAGGACAAAGCTCATAACAGAGCCCACAGTGAAGGCAATGGGATTGTACGATATGGTAAGGCTTGCCTTGTTTGATGCACTGTTGTGGACAGCTGCTCAGACATTTATTACAACCAATGCAATTTGTTTGTATCTGATAGCCATCCTGAAGCAGTTGTACATCATCCTCCATGCGTAAGCATTCGCGATTGATGGGTTCCTTACCTAAATCAAACCATTCCAACACACCCTTTGCTACTTTAAAGGCTTCTAGAATATAACGAGAATCTTTCGGATACACTTGCTTCATCTGTGGGTTCTCCATAAAGATTTTATCGATCCACATGACTTGCTTTGTTAAATGTTCGACTTCTCCCTGCAGGCGTATCATTTGCCAGGAGGCATTCATTCCGGTAATGGCAATGACTGGCTTCATCATTAACTCCTGATAAAAGGCTTTTCCTCTTGCTGTACAAAAGTAAATGGCATTTTCATCCGCCAGCATTACATCAATTATGCGATTCTTTGGATTTCCTTGGGCATCTACACTGGCCATGGCTACACTGCGGATGTTGCGCAATTCTTGTAAGAGATCTTGTTTTTTCATATGCATCCTTCTTTCTTGACAACTTAACTATAACCCAAGCATAACGGAAAAGAAAGTTTGCTGTTTGGAAAATACCATTAAGAAAGAAGAGGCTGTACATAGAGAATCTTTTCATCTTGTTGCTTATTATCTTTTATCATTCTTTATTAAAGACTTGTTGGCTTTTGACTTGTCTTTATTATCCAGAGGCAATGTTAAGTTCTTCTCATTGCATAAGCTTGATTGACATAGTGATCAGCATATAAAAGGTTGCTAGCTCATAACCATTAAAAGAGGCACTGGCCTCTTTTTTTGTTGGAATGCTTATATCACTTGCATAATCCATTGGCTTGAAGTTGTGTATATAGCATTTCCTCTTCTTCCTTTGGCATATGACATTTCCCCATGGTGACACTTGGTTTTGTCTTGCCATGGAAATCACTGCCACAAGTAATCAATAAATTGTGTTGTAATGCGGCTTGTTTATAATAAGCAATTTGCTCTGGTGTATGATAACTGCTGTACACCTCAATGCCATTGAATGGCAGTTTCAGCAAAGCTTCTAATAAAGCCGCATCTTCTTTCACATTATTACCGGGATGGGCTAACACTGCCAGAGCATGTTGTGAATGATAGAGGGCAATAGCTTTTTCCATACTCATATAATGAATAGGCACATAAGCTACTTTTCCTTGCGCACAATAATCCCAATAGAAATTCACATAAGGGTTATCACTGCGTGCACCACCAAAATAATAAGGTTTCATATGGGGATTGTCTTTATTACGCGCATCCTCCATGGCGATTTCACAAATGGTTTCGGCCACATAAATGCCGTGAAAGCTGCGTCGTTTTAATTCTTCTTCATCAATATAAATATGCAAATGTTCTCTTAATAAAGCCAATCGCTGAGCGCTTGCCTGTTGCTCCTGGGTTATAATATCTTTTTCAATTTCGGCATATTCTTTTACCTCGGGATTTATGCCATAGCCTAATAAATGAAAGTCGTGGCCTTGAAATGTACAATCCAGTTCGATTGCCGGTATCAATTGTACTCCTTTGGTATCTGTAACATCGTGATAAGCTCTGGTCGAATTATGATCAGCGATTGCCATAACGCGCAAACCGTTATGGTTGGCTTGCTCACATAATTCTTTAACGCTAAATTCGCCATCAATGCTGTATTGGGAATGCATGTGTAAATCAATGGTATTCATAAAGTAGCTCCTTTCAAGTTTCGATAATATAAGGGATAGGCAGTCGTGCTTTTTCTTCTTTGCTTAGCTGTGTTGTGATAAAAACATCAAACTGAGAGAACTTGGCATATTGATAATGGGCATATCGCTCAAATTTAGAGGCATCGGATACCAAGATGGCTTTATGTGATCGTTCTAAGATCGCCTTGTTCATCATCAACTCATCTTCACGCATATTGGCAGGACCATCCAAATCTTTACAGCCATCCATGCCAAAGATACACACATCAAAGAAAAGTGATTGGATCAAAGGCATGCTAAAATCGCCCGATAAACGCTTACCTTCAGGTACATACGTGCCACCTGTCATAATAATCTTATGACCACTATCCTGCATGGAAGATACTAAGTCTAAAGAATTTGTCACAAAGGTCAGCTGCTTCTTCTGTTTCAAAAACATACCGAGATAAGCGGCTGTGCTGCAAGCGTCAATATAGATGATATCATCATCATGAAGAAAGGCCGGCACTTGTCTGGCAATGCGTCGTTTTTCCTGAATATATTCTTGTGAGCGAATATCGTAGGGAATATCGATATTGCTGGAACGTTCTCGGGCTCCGCCATGGGTACGGTATAAGACACCTTTTTCTTCTAAAAAAGCCAAATCTTTGCGAATGGTTTCACACGATACCAGCAATTCTTTTGCCAGCGCTTGTACATGAACGATATGCCGTGTAGCTACGATCTGTTCAATTTGCTTGCGACGCAGGGTTGTTGTTTTTGACATGTCATCCCTCCTTACTTTGATTTTATCAAAACAAAAGAAAATTACAAGAAAGAATGGAAAACAGAAGAATTTATGTTTGCATTTCAGCAGATATATGTTTTGTATCGTGGAAAACAAAAGGAAATACGATGGGTATCTAATGGTTTTATTCCTTTGCCTGCATGCTTGTTCCTTATTTCCAATGATTGCCAGTTAGATAAAGGATCGACGGTATTGACACGATAAGTTATCCATGGTAAACTTCTATCGAAATTTCTGTTAGATTAGACTAACTTATGGAGGACTTATGATTGATAAAAGGTTATTAAAAGAGATGCCACAAGCAAAAGTCATGGTATGGAAACAGGTATTCATGCAATGGCTGGGCATGTTGAGCAATATCGGAATGGTTTTTCTTTTCGCAAATATCTTTGTGGAAATGTTTCAGGATACCTTGACGTTACGCAATCTGATGCTATGTGCCATCGGTGTCATATTGATGATTATCGTTCGCATGCTTACCAGTATGCAGGCAAGCCGATATTCCTATAGGGCAAGCTGTGATGTTAAAAATCATCTTCGTCAACGCATATATGAGAAGTTGCTGGAGCTAAAGAACAGTTATACGCAACATATTGCGACAAGTGAACTGGTACAGCTCAGCGTGGAAGGTGTTGATCAGCTAGAGACGTATTTTGGACGATATCTGCCACAGTTTTTCTATAGCATGTTAGCACCGTTGACTTTATTTTTGATTCTTGTCTGGCTAGATTGGCGAAGCTCTTTGGTGTTGTTGGTATGTGTACCACTAATTCCACTCTCTATCATCGCCGTACAAAAGTTTGCGAAAAAGCTGTTATCAAAATATTGGACGAGCTATGCCAGTCTTGGAGATAGCTTCTTAGAAAATCTGCAAGGTTTAACTACCTTAAAAATCTATCAGGCCGATGGATATAAGCATGAAGAAATGAATAAAGAAGCAGAAACGTTTCGCCGTATTACGATGAAGGTGTTGACGATGCAGTTAAACAGTGTAAGTGTGATGGATCTGATAGCTTATGGTGGGGCAGCAATTGGCAGTATCGTAGCCATGATTGCATATCGAAATGGTTCTATTTCATTATTTGCTGTCATCAGTATCGTGTTGTTATCAAGTGAATTTTTCATTCCCTTACGTCTGTTGGGCTCATTTTTCCATATTGCGATGAATGGGATTGCCGCAAGTGCGAAAATCTTTCGTTTGTTGGATATACCACTTCAGGAAGAAGCCAAATGCACATTATCCGATGAACCCATTGTCATGCAACTATCGCATGTTACCTTTGCTTATGATCAACAGCGTGTTGTCTTACAGGATGTCAGCTTAAACGTTTTGGCAAACAGCTTTGTATCCATCGTAGGCGAAAGTGGCTCTGGTAAGAGCACGATTGCTAAGTTATGTTGTGGATTTGCATCGGATTATCAAGGGAGTATCACTGTACAGGGGATAGAGCGTTCTTCTTTAGCTGATGCATCCTTTTATAAAAAGGTGATGTATGTGACCCATAAGCCAACCATCATAAAAGGAAGTGTTCGTGAAAACTTACGAATGGGTAATCCTTTAGCAAGTGATGAGGCGTTATGGAAAGTTTTGCAAGATGTCTGTATCGCGGATTTCTTACAGGAACAAGATGGTCTTGATACGATGTTAGAGGAAGGCGGACAGAATTTGTCTGGAGGGCAGCGGCAGCGTCTGGCAATGGCCAGAGCATTATTGGCGGATCGAGAAGTCTATATTTTCGATGAGGCAACTAGTAACATCGACATGGAAAGTGAAGATGCTATTTTACAGTTGATTCATCGTTTAAAGAAAGAAAAAACGGTATTATTAATTACCCATCGTTTAAGTAGTGTTGTAGATAGTGATTGTATTTATGTCATGGAAAAAGGAAGCTGTGTAGAACAGGGGACACATGAAGAATTAAGGAAACAAAACGGTGTATATGAACGTATGTTTAAACAACAACAGACACTGGAACAGTTTTATAAGGAGCAAACAGTATGAAACAAGAAAGTAATTTTAAACTGATGCTGCGCATGAGCAGCTTAGTAAAACCATTAACAGGTTATATGATATTAGCCATTACATTAGGGGTCACTGGCTTTCTTTGTGCCATCTTCATTCCCTATTTTGCCTCTTTATTGATTGCACATATCGCTATACAGGCACCGGATTTTCCCATCTCTGTATTCTTTATCATAATGGGAGTATGTGCTATCTTGCGAGGTATTTTGCATTATGGAGAACAAGCATGCAATCATTATATTGCTTTTAAATTGTTAGCTATTTTAAGAGATCGCGTATTTTCCACTTTACGTCGCTTATGTCCGGCAAAGTTAGAAGGGAAAGATAGTGGCAATCTGATTTTTTTGATCACCAGTGATATTGAGGCCTTGGAGGTTTTTTATGCCCATACGATTTCTCCTATCTTCATTGCCATCCTTACTTGTTTGATCTTATTAGGTATGTTTCTCAACCTGCATCCTGTTTTTGCCCTTATTGCCTTCTTTGCCTATTGCAGTATTGGCATCTTATTGCCATTGTATATTACCAAAAAAGGGAAAGCGGATGGAAAAGCATCACGTAAGGAATTTGGCGATTTAAGTGATTATACATTGGAGTCTTTGCGAGGAATGCAGGACATCTTGCAGTATGAAGCAGGCAAGGAACACTTAGCGGGTATGCAAAAGCGCAGTACGATTGTAAATGAACGGCAAAAGAAATTGAAGCACTATGAAGGTGTGAGTATGGCGCTGGCCAATATGGCTATCATGGGTTTCTCTTGTATAATGGTGCTTTGTGCAGGTTGGCTCTATCTATTGAATGAAATCAGTTTTACCAGTGCGCTGATGGGAAGTGTTTTACTGCTTTCTAGCTTTGGACCAGTGATGGCACTCAGCAATTTATCAAATAATCTATTGATTACAATGGCCAGTGCAAGACGCGTATTGCATCTGTTGGATGAACAGGAGCAGGTAGAAGAAATCAATGGTAAGCAGAAGGTAACTTTTGGTGACATGTGTTTGCAGAAGGTATCCTTTGCTTATGCTGATGAGATGATCTTACAGGACTTTCATGCGGTGTTTGAAAAGGGAAAGATTACAGGTATCTTAGGAAAAAGTGGTTCTGGTAAATCCACTTTATTAAAACTCTTAATGCGATTTTGGTCTGTTACACAAGGTCAGATTCATGTGAATGATACAGCAATAAAGGATATCAATACAAAAGACTTACGGCAGATGCAGGGGTATGTGACCCAGGATACGGTACTGTTTCATGATTCCATCTTGAATAATATTCGCATTGCCAAACTAAACGCATCGATAGATGAAGTAGAGGCGGCATGTAAAAAGGCTAATATCCATGATTTTATTATGTCGTTGCCAAAAGATTATGCTACACCGGTTGCAGAACTTGGAGAATCGTTATCGCAGGGAGAACGTCAGCGTATTGCTTTGGCAAGAGCTTTCTTACATGATGCACCTTGTCTTTTACTGGATGAGCCAACCAGCAATCTGGATGCGCTAAATGAGGCGGCCATTTTAAGTAAGCTAGCTGAACAGAGAGATAAAACTATCGTTTTGGTATCTCATCGTCCAAGTACATTGCGCTTTGTTGATCATTTGATTCAAATGAAGCATACGCGTAGCAGCTGATGGTTCGCATGAAATTCACATTTGCCGCCATGCGTATGCATCAAGAAACATGTAAAAAAGTTTCTAAGTCAATCGAGGAAAAAGGAGTAAATGAAAAGTGAGGAAACATATAACGAAGAAAAGAGACCAGGAAAAACAAACGATTCGTTTTATGATTGATCTATATTGCCATAAGCATCATAAGGAACATCCTTGTCAAGAATGTGAAGATCTATATGCCTATGCCAGTAAGCGTATCGAGCATTGCCCTTTCATGGAAACTAAGACATTTTGCAGCAGCTGTAAGGTGCATTGTTATCGAAAAGAGCAGCGTGATAAGATCAAAGAAGTGATGCGTTTCAGTGGCCCTTATATGCTGTTGTATCATCCACTCATGGCCCTTAGACATATGATAAACACAAGTAAGCAGCATTGGGAAAAAAGAAAAACAAAAGGAGTTTCGTGATATGAAATTAGCGTATTTATTGATTGGTATCATTGCCACGGGGTTAGGAGCAATCGGGGTTGTTTTACCCGTTCTACCTACAACGCCCTTTCTGTTGTTGGCGGCTTATTGTTTTGCGAAAAGTTCAAAACGTTTTCACACATGGCTGATGCAGACATCCATGTATCAAAATCATTTAGCCAGCTTTGTTGAACAGCGCAGCATGCGTTTGCGTACGAAGGTATCGTTGTTAAGCTTTGCCAGTGCCATGCTATTATTGGCTATGTATTTTATGGAGCATCTGTATTTGCGTCTGTTTCTGCTTTGTTTAATGGCATTTAAATATTATTACTTCCTATGTCGTATTGAAACCATACGCTCCTAAGCAAAAGTTCTGATTAATTATGATTCTATGTTTAACCTTTACAAGGGATGTTTGCCATGACAATAGCGACAAACTAGAAAAGAGGAAAACGTAACATGTTGAGCAAGCTTGCATAGGGAATTTCAAAAAAAGATAGTCTGCAAATATTATGAAAAAGCTGTATCAACCATGTTCTTTCTAATAAAGGTGGGAGAATACTTGCTGCTTTTTTAGAAGGATTGCGATGTTTGTTAGTATCCTTGGGAATGCCTTTCGTATTCCTTTCTATTCTGTTTATTTTATGATAAAATGCAAATAGAAAACATGAGGTGAAAAAATGAAAACAACATTAGTAGTTTTGGCAGCCGGTATGGGCAGTCGATATGGCGGATTAAAACAGATGGATCCATTAGGACCTAATGGGGAAGCAATTTTGGAATTCTCAGCATATGATGCAATTAAAGCAGGCTTTGATAAAATTGTCTTCATTATAAAAAAAGAAATGGAAAAGGATTTCAAAGAATTAATTGGGGATAAGATTGCACGAAAAGTAGAAGTGGAATATGTTTTCCAAGACATTGATTCTGTATTGCCAAGTGGATTCCACATTCCTGAAGGAAGAAGTAAACCTTGGGGTACGGGACATGCATTGTTATGCTGTAAAGATGTGTTGCATGAACCATTTGCCATCATTAATGCAGATGATTTTTATGGCAGAGAATCTTATAAGATTTTGCATGACTATTTGGCAGATCCAAACCATACAGACTATTGCTTGATTGGTTACATCTTGGAAAATACCTTAACAGATAATGGCAGTGTGACAAGAGGTATCTGTCAATCCGAAAACGGTCTGTTAACAGAAGTTAAAGAATGTGCCAAGATTGAAAAGCATGAAAACGGTGTGCAATATTTTGAGAACGATGAATGGATCGATGTGGACGCAACTTCATTGGTATCAATGAATATGTGGGGATTCTTCCCTGATTATGTGGAAAAGATTGAAACAAAGTTCCATGCATTTTTAAATGAAAAAGTACCGGAAAATACTATGAAATCAGAATTTTTAATTCCTGTGGTAACCGATGAATTGATCAAAGAAGGCAAGGCCACGGTGAAGTTATTGAGCAGCAATGAAAAATGGTTCGGTGTTACGTATCAGGAAGATAAGCCGGGAGTAAAAGCTGGTATTAAGGCATTGGTTGATAAAGGCTTATATCCAAGTGATCTTTGGAAATAAGTAAAAAACGGTTAAGAACGATAAAGCATAAAAAAAGGAAGTCGCTTTCATGCTATCTTGTCGCTGGCAAGCACAAGATGCATAGAGTTCTTCCTTTTTCGCTTTTATGAGACGATTGTTTTTGCTTGTTACTTCTATTGCTTAAAATTGCTTGAGAAATGTTTCATGGTCTTCTATACAGCGTCTTTTTCTTGTGTTTCATAACGCTGTTGCATGGCTTCATATAAGCGCATAAATTCATAATGATCTTTTGTATAAAGCTCCTCCAGCTGATAAGAGAAATTAAAATCATCGTCATATCCTGCGAAGATGTTTGGCAGATACTCATATAGCTGATTTGCTAAGGCTTCGACATGCTCAATATCAACACCGATTACTTCAAACACTTTTTTTACAGTGAAAACCAAAAAGCGTACGCGATAAGGACCACCCTTATATCCTACTTGTGCACATGTCCAATAGATTTTATCACGGGGAATGACGGTAATCTTGGTACTGCATAATAATAAATATGAAGATGTTAAGACAATTTTTTCACCATAAGGTTTTTTCCCTTCAGGAAACTCATATATGTATTCTTCAAATAACAGTCCATTTGCTGCATCCTGATTGATTTTCTCGGCAATTTCTTGCTTACTGCCGTCTTGATAAGGAAGAATGAGATTTTCCCCTTGGGCATCAGCTTTCCTCGTACGAATAGTCCCGATAACATCCGCGCATACAACGATGACGATTAAGACGATACCTATACTATAAATAGTGTTTTTAAAGGATGGATTCCTGGCAAATTCATCTTGTAAAAGAACATAAAGAAGTACCATGAAACAGACAAATAAAAGTGTACAGATGCGCAATCGCCTTCTTGTGGCTTTGTGAATACGTTTGGATTCTTTAACTAAAAACTTTTCAATCATAAAACATCACTCCTCTTCAACTTCTTTTATGCTATCCTTCTATAAGGGATAAGCCATTGAAAATGGTATTTACCTTCTTCATGGTGATGACTATATCATATTTTTCTATTAAAAGCTTGTAAGATATGACACAAATTTCCATTTTGTTTCTATCGTTTTAAGCTTATTAGAAAAAAAGGATGATTACATAGAAAGAGGCGTTTTTTCTTATTAGCTAAGATAGACAGAATGTACGTTTGCTGTATTTGACTTACTGGGAAAAGTTTTATACAATGGAAGCACTTGTGTAAAAATTAAGGAGCTTGAACTTTATGGACGCAAAACGAGAAAAATTATCCTCCCGCTTGGGATTTATCTTTTTATCCGCGGGATGTGCAATTGGATTAGGTAATATTTGGCGTTTTCCTTATATGGTAGGAAAATATGGCGGTGGAGCTTTTGTGTTGGTATACTTATTCTTCCTTATTATATTAGGACTTCCTATTATCGTCATGGAATATGCCGTAGGGAGAGGATCAGGAAAAAGTGTTGCCCGCAGTTTTCATATTTTAGAGAAACCGAAACAAAAATGGCATATCTTTTCTTATGTGGCAATGCTGGGGAATTATTTATTAGTAATGTTCTATACGACGATTGCTGGATGGATGCTGGCATATTTCGTCAAGATGGCGAGCGGTGAATTTCATGGCGCAACAACACAACAAGTAAAAGAAGCTTTTCAAACATTACAACAAGATCCTTTGGCTTCTGTCTTTTGGATGATTCTGGTGGTGCTGATTGGTTGTGGTATTTGTGCACTGGGATTACAAAAAGGGGTAGAAAAGATTACGAAGGTAATGATGGGGTTATTGTTGGGCGTTATGTTGCTATTGGTTGGTAAAGCCCTGAGTCTTACGAATGCTATGGAAGGTGTAACCTTTTATTTAGTCCCTGATTTTGATAAGCTGTTGCAAAACGGTTTGTTTGATGCAATTTATGCGGCGATGGGGCAAGCCTTTTTCACCTTAAGCATCGGTATGGGAGGCATGGCTATTTTTGGCAGCTATATCGATAAACAGCATTCTTTAACCGGCGAAGGAGTGCGAGTGATGGCATTGGATACCTTTGTGGCTATCATGGCAGGGCTTATTATCTTTCCAGCCTGTATGGCATTTGGTGTAGCTGCGGATAGTGGTCCCGGCTTGGTTTTTGTGACACTACCTAATATTTTTAATGTGATGGACAATGGACAGTTGTGGGGAACTTTATTTTTCATCTTTATGAACTTTGCGGCTTTATCGACCATCATCGCCGTATTTGAAAATATCGTTTCTTTCTCCATGGATTTGTTCGCCTGGACCAGAAAGAAAAGTGTCTTATTAAATATCTTAATTCTGATTGTGGGCAGTATTCCTTGTGCTATTGGCTTTAGTGTCTTATCCGGTTTTCAACCTTTTGGAGAAGGAAGTGCCGTTTTAGATCTGTTGGATTTCTTAGTATCAAATGTTATTATGCCACTTGGTTCTTTGGTATTTGTCTTCTTTTGTACGCGCAGCTTTGGCTGGGGATGGAAAAATTTCCTGCAAGAGGCAAATGCGGGGGAAGGATTGCCTTTTCCAAAGAACATGCGTTGGTATATCAGCTATCTTTTACCTGTCATTGTCGTGTTTATCTTTATATTGGGGCTTTGGGATAAATTAAAGCTGATGTAGCTATAATGAAACTTGCTTAATAATAATTACATAGGTTAAAAGATTTCTTTTATGTTGGCTAGGTAGTCTTCCATAAGAAATCTTTTTTGCTGTTTGATACAGATGAAGATAAAGTTTTACTGTTTTAATTTGGAAGATGGATTTTTACTGGTCGGATGCAGAAGAAGGTGAAAGAGCGTTTTTTGATAATGGCAAAAAAGGGCGTATAGAATACCATCTTATGTTTAATTTATAGATCGTAGAAAAGAAGATAAAGCATAGTAAAAAAAAGACTTCTCACACGTGCAACTTGTCTAGAAGTCTTTTCATTACTATGTAATTAGGGTAAGATCATTTGGTCTTTTCAAAAAAGTTTTCTGTAGTAGTACTGATACAGGATCTACTTTTTGGAAATTTCCATTTAAATATTGGAAAGGTTAGCATCATCCATTGCGGGAACAGAAAGCGTATAGCTATTATTACGCAAATCAATCGTAACTTCACAACCATTCGCAAAGCGCGTTTTTTGACACTTATAATCGTGATCTAAAAATTCATGTGAGACCATCTCTTCCTTGGCGACAAGTGTATGAAAAGTACTTACGATGGCAGAGCGCTCTTGTTTCTCTTGCTTGGTTAAGCTTTTATATTCGTTATCAAATACACCATCTGTATTAGGATAAGCACCATCCTTTTCTAAATACGGCGCACCGCCGTTTAATAAGGCATACAGCATGAGATCTTCGCCATCCAGGTAAACATCCATTGGCCAAGGCAATAAGACACAGTCATGATAAACTAAGTTAAACAAAGGAACGCCGATTCCAATGCGCTCTTCTTTAGGAGAATGCATCATAAAATGATAGGGTCCATAATGAGCAAAAATTTGATAAGGCAAGGCCCATTCATTGACCTCTTCACTACTGGTCAAAATATGCTTAGACAACAACCAGGCAAAGCAAGCATTGCGATACGCTAAGCATTCTCGACGTGTCATACGATGCATAGGATGAGCACATTCATCTGGTTCATTACAGGTGAAGACATCTAAATACACCGCATCCGGATAAATGCCATGAGCAAATAACGCTTCATAATTGCGTTTTACATAGGAGCTTGCCAGACTAGCACATAAGTAATCCTGTTCACCTCCGGCCCAATAGGCATGCGAAGGGATACTGCCGTCTGGTAATTGCACACTATTTTGTGGATCATATTCCTTTCCCAGATGGTAATGATCACGATATTGATCATGCAATCCGAATACATAATGCAGCTGTTTCATCTGTTGGCATAAGGCTTGCAAGCCATCCCAACCACCGGCTTTTTCACAGGGAGGCAATATAGAAGGATGCGCATTGTCATAGCCTTCTACGCCCCAGCCATCCAGATGCAGATATAATTTATTTACGCCAAGCTGCTTCCATTCGATCATTTCTTGTCGGCGTGTTGCAAAGGTTGTTAAGGATTCATAACGATCCGGCTTTTTCGCATCATAAAAACGGGATTGTGGCTGGACATGTGTTTGTATGCCTTTATGCAGAAAACATGCGCCAATCAATTCATCAAGGGAAGGCTGTTGAATACTTTTTTCCTTTAATGTGACAAGTAAACCGCGAGCGATGGCATCCTTGCGATAGGCCTTTGCGATGGTGTTATGATCACAATGTTCATAGAACTGCATGCGTAAGCTGCGGCGATAGGACAACTTGCCAAGACTGCTCAGCCAGCGAATGGAAACATGCGTATAGGGACCATGTGCAGGATGCTGTATTTGATAAGCACTATCCCATGGTGTATCGTTGATAAGTAAATATCCCATGTTTTCTTTAATCTGCGAAAGCCAGGGCATATAAGCACTGCTGGAACAAAAGGCTCCATCAAAAGGTAACTGACATACTTCTTTCTTCCATGTATTTGGCAACAGTAAACCCTGTTGTAAAGGAAGCAGTGTATACCAATCCTTGCTTGCCTTATCAAATGTAAAAGGCATAGGCCAAAAAACTTCCGTTACTCCTTCATCTTTAATGGGAAGGAAGTGAAAGGTGATTTCGGATGATAAAGAAATAAGTATCAAGGTCTGAAAATGAAGATCTGTATTGAAAAAGCCCTGATAATCACTTAAAATACCTTTTGCTAAGCCTACTTGACAGTAAGAATGATGAATCTGTGTCGCTTGTGTAAAAGCAAGCTTTTTTTGATGATATAAGAGATAAGGGGCTTGTTGAATGCTTTGCCAATGTTGATGTGGTAAAGCAATCGATATTTGTAAGGTATCTTCTTGTAAGGTAAGGGTGATGGTATGTGCCTGTAAGTTCATGTGTCCTCCTGCTATTTTCTTTTTCTGTGTTATGATACTATGAAATAGGAAAGTTTGCAATTTTTCCTTGAACAAGGAGAATATAATAATGCTATACTATAAGCAGAATGTAGAATTTAATTGCTAAGAAAGAACAGGAGATCAAGATGAAAGTCTTATATGTGAGTGATTTGGATGGTACGTTGTTAAATGAAAACAGTTCGATCAGTGAACAGAGTTTATCTATTTTAAACACATTAATCAAAAAAGGGGTAGCATTTACGTTTGCCACGGCACGATCCTTACATTCAGCAGCCAAGGTCACAAAAGGCTTACAGCTGAAACTTCCACTAATTGTATATAATGGTGTATATGTATTGGATGCGAAGGATCACCATATCCTTGCACAGCAGGAATTTACAAAGCAACAGCTGGAACAAATTTTGCGAATTGGTGATGCCTACCGGCAGTATCCTTTTGTCTATGCGTATATCAATGGCGTAGAACGTGTATCCTATCTGCCGGACACTTTGCATCCCGGGGGTTGGCATTATCGAAACAGTCGTATGGATGATAAACGCTTTCGATCAATCGTATCCGCACAACAGCTGTTGGATGGGGATAGTTTCTATGTGACCTTCATCAATGACAAAGAAGCCTTACAACCTATTTACGAACAGCTATGTGCCTTAGATACATTTACTATTACTTTTCAAAGAGAACTAGGCAGAGAAGAATATTGGCTGGAAGTGATGCCGGCGACCGCTAGTAAAGCGAATGCTATTTTAAAATTAAAGGAACTTGGTGGCTTTGATCATGTGGTCTGCTTTGGTGATGCCATAAATGATTTGCCGATGTTTCAGGTTGCAGATGAAGCTTATGCCGTTGACAATGCTATTGAGGAACTGAAACAACAAAGCGATGGTGTCATAGGCAGCAATGAGGAGGATGGCGTCGCAAGATGGATGCAAGAGCATGCCCTTTGTGTAGAGTCATAAGGATATGTGCTATAATAGGGAATAGAAAATGGGAGGAATGACGATGATCAAATTGATCGCATGTGATTTAGATGAAACGCTGTTAAACAGCGATAAGAAAATATCCGAGAAAAATCGGATAGCAATACAACGGGCAAAGGATGAATATGGTGTACTCTTTGTACCTGCTACCGGACGCGGTTATACTTGTATTGATGATGTGTTAGACACCTTAGCATTACGTGATCAAGAAGATGCCTATATCATCAGTAACAATGGTGGAATCCTATGCACTGCAAAAGATTATCAGAAGTTACAATTTCACGCATTGCCTTTTGCTTTGGCTTGTGAACTGTTTCAATTTGGTTATGAAGCTAATGTCTGTATTCAAGTGTTTACGGATAAAGATGTTTATGCCTTCCATTTAAATGAAGATGAAAAGAAGTGGCTGTTTATGTTTAAGCCGGATAGTATTATTTGTGAAGAGACATCGTTGGCGTTTTTAAAGGATACACCAATTGCGAAAATCTTATTTCAAAATACGGATATGACATATTTACAACAAATAGCAAAACAGATGAAACCCATTACAAAGGATAAAGTCAGTGTATCATATTCCAGTAATCGCTATTTAGAATTAAATGCCATTGGTGTTGATAAAGGATTGGGCTTGAGAGAATTAGCTGCACATCTGGGAATTGCTATCGAAGATACTATGGCAATCGGAGATAATCTGAATGATTATGCGATGTTGAAGGATGCTGGTGTGGCAGTTGCGGTGGCCAATGCCGTAGCAGAGATTCAAGCTATCAGTGATTATGTTACCAAGGCGAATTGTAATGAAGATGCTGTCGCAGAAGCAATTCAAAAATTTATCTTTGCATCATGAAAAGGAGGAAGATGTATGGAATCCAGTGAACGCAGAAAGCTTATTCTGACACATATTAAGCAAAGTGAAAAACCGGTTTCAGCTAGCGCGTTGGCAACACTTGCTCATGTATCGCGTCAGATCATCGTCGGTGATGTGGCTTTGCTTAGAGCAGCAGGGCATCATATCATAGCAACACCGCGTGGTTATGTATGTGATGTTAAAGAAGCCAGTGGCATTAGAAAGACGATTGCCGTAGATCATACGGCTGAACAGATGATGGATGAAATCTATACGATCATTGATTTAGGGGGAACACTAGTTGATGTAATTGTCGAACATCCGATTTATGGGCAATTATCCGGGCAGTTACATATTGCCTCTCGCTATGATGCTCAGCAGTTTTATAAAAATGTTTGTGAAAATAGGGCAAAACCATTATCAAATCTGACCAATGGTTTACATTTGCATACACTGCAATGTCCAAGTGAAGAAGTCTATACACGCATTATTCAGCGTTTGGATGAAAAAGGATTTTTATATAAACGATAGCTAATAAGACGCTTATGAGGAACAATTGCTTTTTATCAAAAAGGAAGAGAAAGGACAACGCGAATAAAAACTCGCGTTTTTTTTTGGCCTTTTTTACGCTTTTTATGATGTCATGTCGTATATACATATGCAAGGGGAGTTTGTAAGAAAGAGGTGTAAGGTATGAAAGAAGGGATGCGTTTAGCTAATAAGTATGAAATTTTAAAAGAAATCGGTAAAGGCGGTATGTCAATAGTGTACTTGGCTATGGATTTGCACATTCATAAGATGTGGGCAATTAAGGTGATGAAGAGAACTCATAGTTCTTCTTCCATCCTTATGCAGGCTTGGACAAAAGAAGCGGATCTATTAAAAGAACTTGATCATCCCGGTTTACCGCGCATTGTTGATATTGTTGAAACAAGTGAGGAAGTTTGCATCGTCATGGATTATATCGAAGGGGAAACGATGGAAACCATGATACGCGATTATGGACCACCGCCACAAGCTAGAATAATTGCATGGGGGGTGGCATTATGCGATATCTTAGCATATCTTCATCAACAGTCACCGCCCATTATTTATCGAGATCTAAAACCCGGTAATATTATGGTAAAACCAAAGGGAGAGCTGTGTCTGATTGATTTTGGAATTGCACGTCGTTATCAAATTAACAATGATCGAGATACAACCGTCTTAGGTACGCAAGGGTATGCTTCACCTGAACAGTTTTCTATTGACCAACAAAGTGATTGTCGCAGTGATATTTATTCTTTAGGGGCAACTTTATATCATATGGCCTGTGGACGTTCCCCTTTACATAAGGAGATGCAAGCTTTGCCAGATACAATCTCCAGCGGATTACAAAACATCATGCAAAAATGCATGGAATTAGAACCAAAAAATCGATATGCTTCGATTTTACAGGTGCAATATGCGCTCTCTCATATACAGGAATATGATACGCACTATCGTCATAAACAAAAGCTGCATTTGCGTTTAACGGGTATATGTCTTTTGTTTTGCATGCTGTGTTTTGGGGGTGGTGTTTGGGCAAATGCGTATGCTCATCTATTGCATGCGCAGGCATATGAAGGTTTGCTTGAAGCAGCTTTACAGGAAAAAAGGGAGGATAAACAAAAGCAGAAATTGTATCAGGCGGTGAAAGAGTTGCCACATCGTAAAGAAGCCTATATGCAGGTAGTAGCAATCTATGCACAGGATGGTTGTTTTACTTTCTTGGAAGAGGTTGATTTCAAACGAAACATACAGCCTTATATTTCTCATGAAGATGTTTTCTATGAAGAATTGTGTTTTCAGATTGGCAAGTTGTATTGGTATTATTACGAAACAAAACAGGAGGCACAACCATCTATATCACGTATGAAGGCAGCCTACTTTTGGTTTTCAAAGGTACATACACATGTGAAAACGCAGGCATATGCATTGGCGCAAGCATATGGCAATATTGCAAAATTTCATCAGACGATTACGCTGCGTATGGAAGAGGTGGAAGATGCCGGTATGTATCAAAGGTGTTATCAAGATATGGAACACCTGTATCAGCAGCATCAAATGAAAGCACCGGCAGAAATCGTCGAGTTGGAAAGTGATCGTATGTTTGTCTGTTTATTAGTGAATTATGCTAGAGGATTACATCGTGATGGCATCAGCGAAGAGAGGATGCTATTCAGAATGAAAACAATCAAGGAAGAGGTGATGCAATTAAATACTACCACACCTAAGACAAAAGCGCTGAAAGCAGAGATCTTACGAATGTGTGAAGAAGGGACGTCACGAATACATGTGGCATGTCAAAAGGAGAAACAGGATGGAACGATGGGAAAGACTGCATGATGGCTGTATGATGTTAGGCATCATGGGATGTCTGTTGTTTGTTTGGCTATGTCATCATTGGGCTGTGTATACGGCACTATCACAACTTAGTGGCTGGAAGATGAAACGACAGCTGTCCCAACAAAGGAAAAGGAAAAAGGAACAGGTTTATTGGCGAATGCCTAATCAGCAGACTTGGAAAAAAACACAAGATGAACATTATCATCAAGCGTTTATGAAACAAACGGACACATCAGACAAAGAGCAAAGACGTATATGTTTGGAAACGACGATGCTGACAAAGGATGAGCAAAAGTGCAATGCACTTGCGCAAACCTGTATTCTGCCAGTTGTACAAAAGGAAGATATAGAAGAAGGGAAAAGAGAAGAGCGTGAGGGTAAGGTATCCTTATGAAAAGAGTAAGTAAGAAAGGTGAAAATGTCATGAGAAAAAGGTATGGATGGTTGGTTATATTGGTAATGGGTATGGTAGTATGTGGTGCTACCTCATTTTTGAAGGCACATGAAGAAACTCCTTGTTTCACCATTCAGCTTTGGAAGAATTATGAAACAAAGGATCCAATCGTGAAGCAAAAGGTGACATTGCAATATGAAGAAGAGGAAACATTGCAGACCTTTACACAGCTAAGTAATGAGGATGGAAAGGTTGTTTTTCCTATCCATGATGCAGCAATGGAAAAAGGTATGGAAGTTTTGGTTTTTATCCATCATGATGAGCAAGAAGAAACAATGAACCGTTTTTCCATATGTTTACAAAAGGATAAGCTCGATTATGTATATCATAAGGAAAAGAATGTCTTACAGCTAAAAGATAAGCAAGCACCTATCATTACGAAGGCAGCCTTATCCACTTACCAATTTAGTAAAGATCCCATTCTTATTAGCCTAACGGCGATTGATGATAGCAATACTTCACAAGAGCTAACCTATGGTGAAAAAGGAGGCCCCTTCCAAAAAGAAGCGGTTTTTACAATCGTAAACAATGGACGCTATGTCTTTTATGCCAAGGATGAGCAAGGAAATCTCAGTGCACCTTATGAGGTGAAGGTCCAAAACATAGATACAACAATACCTACTCTTATCAGTGGGGAAAAGATAACCCTCTATGATCCTCATGGAGATGGCAGACGGCCCCACACGACTTTATTTCAAACATGTTTTGCGAAGGAGTTTGCAATACGCATTCCGATCATGGATGAGGGAAGTGGCATCGCAAAGGTGACATTGTTTAGTGATGGACTGCCAATTGAAAATGATTGTCTTAACTTTGCGCAGCATCCCCAGAAAGAAGATGCTGTATTTGTCGTACGACTGCCAAAGGAAATGGTAAAAGCGCAGGGGACAATTTCTTTTAGCTTGGAAGATGCCGTTGGCAATTGCAGTGATGTTATCCCAATTTCTAGAGAGAATTCTAATATAAAGGCTGCGCACAATGATATCCTGTTAGAAAAGCAGGCAATGCAGTTGCATATAAGTGCTGATCTTACGACTGCTCATCAATATGCGAATAAAGATGTGATATGGCTAGATCAACATGTCCCGATTACCATACAAGGAACAGATACACTCTCAGGAATTTATGAGGTGCGCATTTATACCAAACAACATCATCTTTTGAAGAAACAACAATGGGATGATGAACGCAAAGAGGAATTTCATATGAAGGTTAGCACTTCGGATATTCCTTTACAATATCGTAAAGACGGCGCCTGTTTCTTTTATGTAGAAGGAAGTGATCATGCGGGGAATATAAGCAAAACAAGTTATACGTGTTATGTAGATGATCAGCGCCCTACCATTGCCTTTTTTCGTTTACAGGGACAAACGCATAAGCCGGTAGCAAAAACACAATTAGAACTTTTTTATGAGGAGCCTTTATCGGTTTATGTGCAAGCACTGGATGGGGAAGCCAGCAGTGGTATTGCCTTTATTCAATGGTATACCATAGATGCTATGGGCGTAAAAAGTGACATACATAAGGATGTAACAGATGATCATGGAGGATTGTCAATACCACTAGATGATGGTTTTAGCGGCTGGCTGTATGCGATGACGCAAGATTATTGTCATCATTCTTCCAAAGCAAGCAATCACCAGGCGTATGTGCATAGCCAAGGAATTGTCATACGTCATCAGCTTAACCC
Source organism: Longicatena sp. 210702-DFI.1.196 (assembly GCF_020563125.1). Lineage (NCBI taxonomy): Bacteria > Bacillati > Bacillota > Erysipelotrichia > Erysipelotrichales > Erysipelotrichaceae > Longicatena > Longicatena sp. 210702-DFI.1.196. Next base: position 28,211 of record NZ_JAJCPX010000038.1, read on the forward strand.
ACATCTTTCTTATCAGTTGCCCCATACCCCTTATCAAGATATAGAAGGCTTGCCTTTATATACAAAATCCGCGCCGATTACCATTCATTTGCGAATGCAGGATAAAGACAGTGGTATTCAAAAAGTGTCGTGGCGTTTGCTTGGCGATGAAGAAAACACGCATCAGCTCCTATGTGATTTACAGCCAAAACAGGCATATCAGATAGATCAAAAGCTGAAACAGGATGAACAAAGTTTTCATATTACCGGTGTCAATCATAATCTTATTACCTCTTTAGAAACAGATATCGCTGTCACATCCAAAGGTAATCATTCAACGTTGGAAGTCGTGCTGATGGATTGGCACAATCGCACAGATACAGTACACATTTCGTTTTGTAAGGATACAATGGCTCCTAATGTAAACCTGTTGTTTGAAGATCAGAAAGAGGAAGGTGCAGATAACGGTTATTTTACAAAGCGGACGGCGATCCTACAAATACAGGAACAAAACTTTATCGAAAAAGGTGTAGATCTTAACATACAAAAAGATCATAAGCAAATCCAAATGGATCTGCATTGGCAAAAAGTATCTAAGGATATTTATGAAGCAAGACTTTCTTTTCAAAAGGATGGAACCTATGCGCTTGCTTTACAGGCATATGATGCAGGAAAACTGGCATCAAAAAAGCAACACACCATCTTCACGATTGACACCAAACCACCTCTAGTAACCATTGATCGTTTGGATAGTGGAAATACAAAAGGATTTTTTCATCAGCCTCAACGGATTACCATTCAGGTGGATGAGACACATTTTGATGCGGCACGCATGAAGATAGACGGAGTCGCAAAACAGCAAGAAAGACTTCTGCAATTCCCTAAACCAACCCCATGGAAGAAAGGAAAAGATGGATATTTTACTCATTTGGATTTTGTCGTAGATGGCACTTATGAATTACAGGTGCAAGCAGAAGATAAAGCAGGGCAGAAAAGTGAAAGTATATCCATCTTGCCATTTACTATTGATACACAAAAACCTCAGATTGAAATCATGGGAGTTACCGCCAATACAGCTTACCAAGGTATGGTAAAGCCAGTAATTATCTGTCGCGATGCCGCTATTGACCGACATTTGGTATCTGTGTCATTGACTTGTGCCAATCAAACAAAGACTAAGCTGGCTTATCAGGTAAAAGAACAGGGAAAACAATTACGATATCAATTTTCCTCCATCCCCTTTCAGCGTACATTTGATGGTATTTATACAGTATCTGTAAAGGCAAAAGATCGTGCTGGAAATCAGAGTGAAAAAACACTGACATTCAGTGTGAATCGCTTTGGCTCTGTCTATGAGCTGCCAAAGGTTTCCAATGCTTATTATCGTCATCCATTTGCTATTGAAATAACAGAAAGCAATGTTACGCGCTTACTTGAACAACAGGTGTTTCTTAGTGTGAATGGCAGTGTGCAAAAGCTAAAGAAAGAAGAATATACGGTTGTGAAAAACAAAGGCAATTGGTATCAATATACGTATCATTTGCCTAAAAAGCTATTTCAAAAGAATGGCCGTTATCAAGTATATTTATTATCAAAGGATGCTGCGGGCAATGCAAATGATAATACGGCTTATACAAAACATGCCATCGTAAAGTTTATGATGGATCAAAATGCACCGCAAATTGATTTTATGAATCTTAATGCACATACACGCTATGATGCAAACAAGCGTAAGGTTCAGGTATTCATACGCGATAATATGCAGCTGAAGAAAGTGACAATTCTTGTAAATGGAAAAGCACTTGCGTATGAAAAGAAGGAAGATATGTATACGTTTATGCTTTATCAAAGTTCTTTGCCTCAGCAGGTGAATGTGTACGCAGAAGATGCTGCGGGAAATATACAAACTATTTCCTGTGAGGATATCACCATACTGCCCCATCCTTCTTATACGCTTCAAACACCAAATGGCCAACCTTATGGATATGTGTTCGCCGGCATCATTCTGGTTGGAAGTGTCGCATATATCTATAAGAGAAGAAAGCATGCACGATAAGACAAGTTCTTAAATTTGTGCTATACTTGAACGGTAAGAAGGGATATTTTGAAAAAGCAATCTTTGCTCACAAAGGAAGAGCGTAAACAACAGCTCTACGAAAAAAATAAACCACCCAAGCTTAGTATCTTGGAAGAGGTAGGAAATGCCATCACGCATGGGGCAGGCGCTTTATTTGCTCTTATCGCTATGGTGATGTTACTGATAAAGGCGGATACGATGAATAAATGCGTGGCTGCTTTGATTTATGGCATTAGTATGTTTCTTATGATGTTGATGAGCTGCCTATACCATTCTTTTAAGAGTGAATCAAAAGTGAAACATCTGTGGCGACGTTTTGATTACACCTCCATTTATTTATTGATCGGAGGAACCTTTGCGCCGATCTTACTTGTGTATCGCGGCGATGCGTTAGGAATTAGCTTTTTTATCATACAGTGGCTGCTCATCCTGTTTGGTATCATTATGATCCTTATTTTCGGACCCGGTAAGTGGCCGGCGTTACATTTTACGTTATATTTTGTGATTGGTTGGAGTGGTTTGGTGTTTCTGCCCGGTTTGTGGAAAGACAATCAAAACCTGCTTTGGATGATCTTAGGCGGTGGCATTGTGTATACCATTGGGATGATTCCTTTTGCGAAACATGGGAAAGGAAGTCATTTTATTTGGCATCTATTCGTGTTAGGCGGTGCCATCCTACACTGGTTGGGCATTTATTTGTTTCTATATTTATGAATCAGGCGATACGCAGTGTATCGTCTTTTTTCTTATGGTTGATGGATAAAAGCACCTTTTGGTGAAAAGAAGCAGGGATTGTCCTACATGTGCTATTGTATACTCTATGATTCCTCTTTATTGATAGCAAGTCGTATGGGTTAGGTATCGGCGTATGGAAATATGAGAGAGGTTTTCCTTTAGGATGTAAGAAAAAGCGAAAAAGACTTTGACAAATTAAACATCAGGAGTATAATAGTCATAACATGTGTCTTGACACATGTAAACAAGATTTGGGAGGAAATGAAAATGAGTCAAAGTAATAAAATTCATACAATGGTGTTATCGGCACTATTGATTGCCGTAGGTATTTTGATACCAATCATCTCACCAATTAAAGTCATTTTAGAGCCAATGTCTTTTACCCTGGCAAGCCATGTTGCAATCATGATTGCAATGTTTGTTTCACCATTTGTCGCTGTTGCTACCGCTTGTGGAACAACGTTAGGCTTTTTGCTGTATGGCTTTCCTATGCCGGTTGTTTTACGTGCTTTCAGTCATGTGGTATGGGCTTTCGCTGGTGCCTATTATTTAAAGAAGCATCCAGAAACCTTAAATAATGTTTGGAAGAGCCTGTTGTATATGTTGGGGGTAGCACTTCTTCACGGTATCTTTGAGGTTGCTATTGTATTGCCTATTTATGTTGGTGATCCTACGGTTGACTTTATGTATATGGTCATGGGATTAGTAGGGGTAGGAACCATTGTTCATAGTTGTGTGGATATGGTATTGAGCATTGCGGTTTGGAAGGTACTTATTAAAAACAGAAGCATTGCAGCTGTAGCAAATGTAAAGGAAGCAGATTTAAAATTTGGTAAAGAAAAAGCATTACAGACAACATCCAAAGCATAAACGTAAAATAAGATTTGTAAGCATATGTGCTAGCAAATCTTTTTCTTGTATGAGAAAACCCCCAGATAGTCTGGGGGTTCCGTAGAGCTTTAGCGATGAG